>NZ_JBQJIK010000049.1:0-62192 GCF_052078665.1 Inquilinus sp. CA228
TCGAACAGTTCCGCGCTACACTCTGTCTGCATCGGGGCAATCCTCGAATCTGAGTTAAGCTGTTCCAGCACAACAACTTTCTCAGATCCAAAGCCCCGATGCACCCCTCACTTGTGAGACTTCCAGGTTAGGCCGCCAGCCCCAGCCGCTCGACGACCTCCTCCGCGATCGACAGGCTCGAGGTCAGGCCCGGGCTCTCGATGCCGAACAGGTTGACCAGGCCGGGCACGCCATGCCCCTCCGGCCCCTGGATCACGAAATCCGCGGCGGCGGCGCCGGGCGGGGTGATCTTCGGGCGGATGCCGGAATAGTCCGGCTGCAGCGCCCCGTCCGGCAGCGCCGGCCAGTAGCGGCGGATGGCGGCGTAGAAGCTGTCCGCCCGCGCCGGGTCGACGCGGTAGTCGAGCTCCTCGACCCATTCGACGTCGGGGCCGAAGCGCACCCGCCCGCCCAGGTCGATCGTGGCATGGGTGCCGAGGCCGCCGGGCACCGGCACCGGATAGATCAGGTGGCGGAAGGGCGGCCGGCCGGACAGGCCGAAATAGTTGCCCTTGGCCAGGAAGGGCTGCGGCACCGACGCCTCCGGCACCCCGGCGATGCGGCGGGCGACGGCGGGGGCCGACAGGCCGGCCGAGTTCACCACCCGGCGGGCCAGCAGCTCCATGCCGCCCTCCTCGGTCGCGATGTCGAGATGCAGCCCTTCGGCGGTGACCGCCGCCGACTCCAGCCGAGCCTGATACGCGATCATCGCGCCGTGGGCCTCGGCGTCGCCGAGCAGCGCCAGCATGAAGCCATGGCTGTCGACGATGCCGGTGGCGGGCGACAGCAGCGCCGCGGTGCAGGCGATCTCCGGCTCCAGCGCATGCGCCTCGTCGGCGGTCAGCGGCCGCAGCGAATCGTCCTCGCCGGTCAGGCCGTTGGCCCGTGCGCCCGCCTCGATCCGGGCCAGGGTCGCGGCCTCGGCCTCGTCGGTGGCGACGATCAGCTTGCCGCAGCGCTTCGCTGTAACGCCGTGCTCGTCGCAGAAGCGGTACAGCGCCCGCCGGCCGGCGACGCAGTGCCGGGCCTTCAGGCTGCCCTGCGGATAGTAGATGCCGGCGTGGATCACCTCGCTGTTGCGGGCCGAGGTCTCGGTGCCGAAGGCGTCCGCCGCCTCCAGGATGATCACCTCCTGCCCGGCCAGGGCCAGCGCCCGGGCGACGGCCAGGCCGACCACCCCGGCGCCGACCACCACCGCATCGACCGTGTCGGTCATGCCGCGCCGCGCAGCTGGCCGATGGCCCGGGCCACCCCGCGCAGCTCGGCCAGACCCTTCAGCCGGCCGATCAGCGAATAGCCGGGGTTGGTCTTCTTGTGCACGTCGTCGGCCAGCAGATGGCCATGGTCCGGCCGCATCGGGATCTCCCAATCCGCCCGTCCGGCCGCCTTGCGCGCCCGCTCCTCGGCCAGCAGCGCGTCGATCACTGCCACCATGTCGGCGCCGCCCTCCAGGTGCTCGTCCTCGAAGAAGGAGCCGTCGGGCTCGACCGTGACGTTGCGCAGATGGGCGAAGTGGATGCGGGCTGAGAATTCGCGGGCCATCGCCGCCAGGTCGTTGTCGGCGCGCGAGCCGTAGGAGCCGACGCAGAGCGTCAGCCCGTTCGCCGGGCGGTCGACCATGGCCAGCACCGCGCGGGCATCAGCGGGGGTGGAGACGATGCGCGGCAGGCCGAACAGCGGGAAGGGCGGGTCGTCCGGATGCACGGCCAGGCGGGCGCCCGCCTCCTCCGCCACCGGCACCACGGCGGCCAGGAAGGCCTTGTAGCTGGCGCGGAAATCGTCGGCCGTGATCCCGGCATAGGCGGCCAGGCGGCGCTCGAACCCGGCCCGGTCGTTGACCGCGCCGGCGACGCCGGGCAGGCCGGCGATGATGGTCTTCTCCAGTTTGGCCTGCTCGCTCTCGCTCATCGCCGCGGTGCGGTCGCGGGCGCGGGCCAGCACCTCGGGCCGGTGGTCGGCCTCGGCGCCGCGGCGCTTCAGGATGAAGGCGTCATAGGCGGCCATGTCGACCGCGTCGAAGCGCAGGGCATAGCCGGTGGTGGGCAGCCGCCACATCAGGTTGGTGCGGGTCCAGTCGACCACCGGCATGAAGTTGTAGCAGATGGTCGTCACCCCGGCGGCGGCGACGTTGCGCAGCGACTGGGCGAAATTGGCGATGGCGTCGGCAACGTCCCGGCCGCCGGTCTTGATCACATCGGGGATCGGGATGCTCTCGACCACCGACCAGGCCAGGCCCGCGCCCTCGATCACCGCCTTGCGCTCGGCGATCTCCTCGGCCGGCCAGACGCTGCCGTCCTGGCGGTGATGCAGGGCGGTGACGATGCCGCTGGCCCCCGCCTGCTTGACATGGTCCAGCGTCACCGGGTCGTTCGGGCCGAACCAGCGCCAAGTCTCCTTCATCGTCTCCAGCCCCTCATCGCGTGTTGATCTTGTTGCGGCCGACCAGCGGATACTGCTCGACCTCGTACACTTGGCCGGTGACCGGCGCCGACCGGTCGGACAGCCAGAACACCGCATGCTGCGCCACCTCCTCGGGCCGCAGGATGCGTCCGGTCGGGGCGAGGGCCGGCGGGATATGCTCGGCCCAGTCGTCGGGCCGGCCCTCGTGGCGCTGGATCGCGCGCTCGGTCTCGGTCAGGGTCCAGCCGACATTCAGCTGGTTGACCCGGATGCGCTCGGCCGACAGCGAATCTCCCAGATTGCGCGTCATCGTCATCAGCGCCGCCTTGGACATGGAATAGACCAGCAGGTTGTCCTGGCCGCACAGGGCGTTGACCGAGCCGATATTGACGATGGCGCCGCCGCCGCCCTGGGCGCGGAAGGCGCGCACCGCCTCGCGGCACAGCAGCAGGGGCGCGCGGGCGTTGATGGCGAAGACGGCGTCGAAGGCGGCTTCGTCGGCCTGCTCCAGCGTGGTGCGGGCCAGGGACGCGGCGTTGTTGACCAGCCCGTCGATCCGGCCATGGATCCGGCGGACAGCGTCGAGGACGGTCGCCGCGGCGTCGGGCGCGGTCAGGTCGGCCAGCACCGAGGCGACGCCGCCCAGATCGACCGCGGCCTGAGCCAGCGCCTCGGCCTCGATGCCGTGCAGCATCACGGTGGCGCCTTCGTCCCGCGCCGCCCGGGCGATCGCCAGGCCGATGCCGGAGGACGATCCGGTGACCAGAATGACCTTGCCGTGAAGCATCGCGCCGCCCGTTCCCTGCAACCGACCTGGACTTCATAGCGGCATCAGAGGGCCTTCCGAAAGGTCAGGTTTATCCGGTGCCGGCCCAGAAGCGCATGGCTGCCGTCCGGCAGCGGGGCGATGCCGTGGAAGGCCAGCCGCGCCGGGCCGCCCCAGACCGCGACGTCGCCATGCTCCACCCGCACCCGGCGGGTCGGATCGCTGCGCTGCAGCCCGCCGAACAGGAAGGTCGCGGGCAGGCCCAGCGAGACCGAGACGATCGGCGCGCCGGTGTCGCGCTCGTCGCGGTCCTGGTGCAGCGAGAGGCGCGACCCGGGCTCGTAGCGGTTGATCAGGCAGGCGTCGGGGGCGAAGGGGCCGAAGCCGGCCTTGATCGAGGCCGCGTCGGCCAGCGCGGCGAAGACCGGCGGCATCGCCGGCCAGGGCCGGCCGGCGATCGGGTCGTCGGTGTCGTAGCGATAGCCGCTGCGGTCGCTGACCCAGCCGACCTTGCCACAATTGGTCATCGCCACCGACATGCGGTAGCCGCCGGGCGTGACCAGGTGGCGGAACGGCGCGTCGGCCTCGACCGCCCGCACCGCCGCGACCAGCGCCTCCGCTGTGTCGCGGGCGAAGCCGCGCAGCAGCACCGCGCCCTCGGCCAGGGTCTCCTGGTCCGGCCCCGGTCCGGGAAGGCTGTCGAACAGATCGGCCATCATGCTCCGGCTCCCGTCATGCGATGCCGTCACCCTGTCTCTCTGCGCCACAGCCGCCGATCCGTCCCTTGCGCTCGAATTCAACGCAAGAAGCGGAGTGGCGGGGCCGCGGTACGGTGCGATCCTCCAGGCCTCACCCGCCCGAGGATGCCCATGATCACCCTCTACGACTACCTGCCGTCGCAGAACGCCTACAAGGTCCGGCTGCTGCTGTCGCAACTGCAGCGGCCCTGGCGCACCGAGATCATCAGCATCTTCGAGGGCGAAGGCCAGAGGCCGGAGTATCTGGCCATCAACCCGACCGGCGCGGTGCCGGCGATCAAGCTGGACGACGGCCGGGTGATCGCCGAGTCCAACGCCATCCTGGTCTTCCTGGCCGAGGGCACGGCCTATCTGCCGGACGACCGCTTCGCCCGGGCGAAGGTGCTGCAATGGCTGTCCTTCGAGGGCGACTACGTCCAGTCGACCATCGCCACGCTGCGGCACTGGATCATGACCGGCAAGCACCGCCCGGCCGCGCTGGTCGAGGCCAAGCGCGAGGGGTCGCTGAAGACGCTGGCGATCCTGGACCGCGAGCTGTCGCAGCGCGCCTGGCTGGCCGGGCCGGCCTACAGCATCGCCGACATCGCCGCCTTCGCCTATGTCCACCGGGCGGAGGAGGCGGATCTGCCGCTGTCGGACTATCCCAGCGTGGTGGCCTGGATCGACCGGGTGCGGTCGCAGCCGCGCTTCCTGGCCGAGACCTTCCCGTACTCGACCGACCCGCACTCGGTGAAGGAGCTGCCCTGATCCTTCACTCCGTGGACCGGAACCAGCGCTCACCGACATCCTCGGCCCGGCGGCGCTCCAGCTCCTCGCTGTAGCGGCGCAGGGCGTAGGCTTCGCTGACATAGCCGATGATCCGCCGCTCCTGCGCGTCGCTGACCACCGGCAGGGTCTCGGTCTCCGCCGCCTGGAACAGCTCCAGCGCGGTGCGGATGGTCTGGCCGGGCAGCAGGATATAGGCGGCGGCGTGGCGCAGCGTGCCGATCTCGGCGGTCTCCGCCTCGGCGTCGTGGTCGGAATTGTGGGCATCCGACACCTGCACCACCCCGGCGGCGCGGCCGGCGGCATCGGTGACGAAGACGCGCTGGGTCGACCCGACCGGGAACTGCTTCCGGAAGTCGGCCACCGTCGTCGTCTCCGGCACGCTGCGCGCGTCGCGGCGCATCAGCCGGGCGACGGTCAGGTCGCGGATCCAACCGATGTCCTGGGCGCCGCGGATCGCCTCGCCGCGCAGGTGGAAGCGCCAGGTGGCGAAGGAATAGCCGAACAGGTGCCGCACCACCGCGGCCGCGACCACCACCCCGACCATCACGCCGATGGTGACGGAGAAGTCGCCGCTCAGCTCCAGCGCCAGGAAGGTCATGGTCAGCGGCCCGCCGATCACCGCGGCGGCCATCGAGGCCATGCCGACCAGGGAATAGGCCAGATGCTCGACTGGGTGGCCGGGCAGGGCCAGCGCCGTCAGCTGGGCCAGGATGCCGCCGAACAGCGCGCCGGTCAGCAGCGAGGTGAAGAACAGGCCGCCGCGGAAGCCGGCGCCGAGCGAGATTGCCGCCGCCGCGGTCTTGGCCACCAGCAGCAGGGCCAGCGCGGTCAAAGGCGGCGCCAGGGTCAGGTCGGCATAGAGCGCGCCGTGGCCGGAGCTCAGCACCTCCGGGAAGCGCAGCGCCATCAGCCCGACGATCAGCCCGCCCGCGGCGGGGCGCAGGATCTGCGGCAGGGCCAGCCGGCGCATCGCCCGCTCGGTCCAGGTGACGCCCTGCATCATCAGGATGCCCAGCCCGGCGCAGGCCAGGCCGATCACGACGAAGAGGGCATAGTCGGTGGCGTGCAGGCCGGTGGTCCAGGTCACCGTCAGGAACGGGCCCTCGTTCAGCAGCATCCGCTCGACCGCCGTGGCCGCCAGCGCCGCCGCCACCACCGGCGCCAGCGTCGCCGCGGTGTAGGCGCCCATGACCAGCTCGAAGGCATAGAAGGTGCCGGCCAGCGGCGCGTCGAAGGCGGCGGCGATGGCGGCCGCCGCGCCGCAGCCGACCATGGTGCGCAGATCGGCCCGGCGCAGCCGGAAGATCTGGCCGACGCGCGAGGCGAAGCCGCCGCCGATCTGGGTGTAGCCGGCCTCCATGCCGACCGAGGCGCCGACCCCGCTCGACATCAGCGTGGCGCCGGCGACGACGAAGCCGTCGCGCAGCGACATCCGGCCGCCATACAGGGCGTTGGCCTCGATCGGGTCGACCGGCGGGCGGGGGCGCCAGCGGCTGATCGCCCACATCACCCCGCCGAAGGCCAGGCCGCCCAGCACCGGCACCAGCACGGTCAGCAGCGGACTGGTGTCGATACTGGCGCTGAGGCGCTGGCCGCTCGGCAAACGGAACAGCAGCTCGTGCATGATTTGCAGCGCCCAGCGCAGGGCGACGACGGCCAGGCCGACGATCACGCCGATCGCCACCGCCAGCAGCGGCAGGGCGATCTCGTTGGCGCGCACGGCGCTGCGCAGCCGGGTCCACAGATGCAGGCGCAGCAGCTGCCGGCGCAGGCCGCGCGGGGATGGGGAGGAGATCGCGTCTTCGGCCTGTGGCGTGGCCATGGTCGCCGCCGTGTCGGGAGGTCCCGTCCTTGTGGCCGAGCCCGGCGGGCGGCGCAAGGGATGCAGGCTCGACGAATGGTCGCAACTGGGTTCTAAGGAATGCGAGGGGCGGCGCGACGAGGATGATGCGATGGTTCTGATCGGCTGCTTCCTGCCCTTCATCCTGGCGCTGCTCGGCGCCGTGGCCGGCCACCTGCTCGGCAGCGGCAGCATCGGGCTGTGGGGCATGGGCATCGGCTTCGCCGCCGGGCTGGCGCTGGCGGCGGTGATCGGCGCCCTGGCGCTGCGGTCCAAGCGCGACTAGGCGGCCCGGCCGGCAGGAACGGAATTTCCCAATCGCTATTGAGGGACTCAGCGCGAACAACGGCGAGGTGCCGTCATGGGTATCGGAACCATTCTGCTGATCATCCTGATCCTCCTGCTGATCGGCGCCTTCCCGTCCTGGCCCTACAGCAGCGGCTGGGGCTATGGGCCGAGCGGCCTGCTGAGCGTGATCGTCATCGTCCTGCTGATCCTGGTGCTGATGGGGCGGATATAGCCACCGCCCTGGCCATGCGGTTGGAATCACCCCAGGTCGACAGCCAGATCAGCAGGTCGGTGATCGCGGCGATCGCCGCATAGAGCCGGCCCTGCGCAGGACCGGGGCCCAGCTGGGCCTCGGCCGTGCGCAGATGGGCGATCTCCTCGACATTGATGTCGCGGATGATGGCGCCGACCCCGTCATCCTTGCCGGCCAGGAAATGCAGCTGGTCGCCGAGATGGCGGTGCACCGCGGCCTCGACCGCGGCGGTGCAGATCCACACCGTCCGGCGCCCCGCCAGGGCGGTGGCGAAGCCCATGACGAAGCCGCCCAGGCTCCACAGCTGCATCACCCGGCAGGGGCGGGAGGCGCGGGTCGGCATGGCGCCGCGGAACAGGCGGCAATGCCGGATCTCATCGGCGCGCATCTGCTCGAGACGAGGCACCAGATCCGGCCACAGCCATCGGGCGACGGCGATCTGCGCGCCATAGATCCGGATCGCGCCGAACTCGCCGGCGTGGTTGACCCGCAGGATCCGGGCGATGGTCAGCCGGTCGCGGTCCGCGACATCGGCGGCGGGGCTCGCGGCGACGGCGGCGTCGAGCGTCTGGTCGGCGGCAGTGCTCATCGAGTCGATCATAGCGCCGAATCCGCCGCTCAGGTCCCCCGCGGCTTGGCCCGCGCGGTGGCTGGAGCGGCCAGCGGGTCGTCCGGCCAGGGGTGGCGCGGATAGCGGCCGCGCATGTCCTTGCGCACCTCGGCATAGCTGCCGGCCCAGAAGCCGGCGAGGTCGCGGGTCACCTGCAGCGGCCGGCCGGCCGGCGACAGCAGGTGGATCGCCACCGGCACCCTTCCGTTGCCGACGCGCGGCGTCTCGGCCTGGCCGAACATCTCCTGCAGCTTGACCGCCAGCACTGGCTGGGCCGGGTCGGCATAGTCCAGCGCAGCGCGGCGACCACTGGGAATCGGGATCGTGGCCGGCGCCAGGCTATCGAGCGCGCGCTGCCGCTCCCAGCCCAGCGCCAGGATCTGCGCCAGATCCAGCCGGTCGAGATCGCTGCGCCGCCGCATCCCGGACAAATGCGGCCCCAGCCACTCCGCCAGCGTCTCGGTCAGCGCCGCATCCGACCAGTCCGGCCAGGCCTCGCCCTCCAGCGCCCGGGCGAAGCCGACCCGCCGGCGCAGCGCCACCGCGCCGTCGCGCCAGGGCAGGGCATCGAGGCCGAGCCGCCGCACCCCCTCCAGCAGCGCGGCGGTGACGGCGGCGGAATCCGGGTTCGGCAGCGCCGCATCGGCCAGCACCAGCGCGCCCAGCCGGCGCTGGCGACGCGCGGCCACCGCCTGCTCGGAGGTATCCCAGGCGACGGTCTCGACCCAGGCGATGCGGTCGCCCAGCACCGCCTCCAGCGTCGCCTCGTCCAGCGGCGCCGCGGCGAGGATGCGGGCCTCGCGCCCGGCATCGTCGGTCTCGGCGACAACCAGGTAGTCCGCACCGGCCAGCGGGTCGCTGTCCCGCAGCGCCGCGCCGCGGCCATTGGCCAGCAGGAAGCTGCCGCGGTCGCCCGGCCGGCGCCTGGCCACGCGGTCGGGATAGGCCAGGGCCAGCAGGGCGCCGGCATCCCCGCCGCCGGGGCCGAGGCCGAAGCGCCGGGCGATGTCGCGCGCGGCCTCGCGCAGCCGGGCGACCGCCGGGTCGCCGCGGTCCCGGTGCAAAACCTCGATCGAGGCGCGCAGATCGGTCTCGGAGGACGGCCGGCGGCCTTCCAGGATCGCCGCCAGCTCCGCCGCCGTGCCGCCGGCGCCTTCGGCCTTGGCGCGCAGCACCATATGGGCCAGGCGCGGATGCAGCGGCAGCCGGGCCATCGCCTTGCCGTGCGCGGTGGGGCGGCCATCCGGATCGATGGCACCGAGATCGGCCAGCAGGTCGCGCGCCTGGGCCAGCGCGGCGGCCGGCGGCGGGTCCAGCCAGGCCAGGTCGCCGCCGCCCCAGAGCGCCAGCTCCAGCGCCAGCGGCGCCAGGTCGGCGACCAGGATCTCGGGCGGGTCGAACGGCGCCATGGCGCCTTCGCCGGCCTTGGCCCACAGGCGCCAGCACACCCCGGGCTCGGTGCGGCCGGCGCGGCCGCGGCGCTGGTCGGCGGCGGCGCGGGCGATGGTCACCGTCTCCAGCCGGCTCATGCCCGTCCGCGGGTCGAAGCGTGGGGCGCGGGCCAGGCCGCCGTCGATCACCACCCGCACGCCCTCGATGGTCAGGCTGGTCTCGGCGATGTTGGTGGCCAGCACCACCTTGCGCGTCCCGGCCGGCGCCGGGCGGATCGCCTGGTCCTGCGCCGCCGCCGGCAGGTCGCCGTAGAGCGGCGCCACCGCCACCCCGTCGCCGAGACCCGCCAGCTTCGCCTGCACCCGCCGGATCTCGCGCGCGCCGGGCAGGAACACCAGCAGGCTGCCCGTCTCCTCCGCCAGCGCGTCGCGCACCGCCCGGGCGACGGCATCCTCGATCGCCTCGCCGGCGCGGGGCGGGCGATGATGCGTCTCCACCGGCCAGGCCCGGCCCTCGGAGGTGACGATCGGCGCGTCGCCCAGCAGCCGCGCCACCGGCCCGCCATCCAGCGTCGCCGACATCACCAGCAGGCGCAAATCGTCGCGCAGCTCGGCCGTCTCCAGCGCCAGGGCCAGGCCGAGATCGGCGTTCAGGCTGCGCTCGTGGAACTCGTCGAAGATCACGGCGCCGACGCCCTCCAGCGCCGGGTCGTCCTGCAGCATCCGGGTCAGGATGCCCTCGGTCACCACCTCGATCCGGGTGTTCGGGCCGACCTTGCGGTCCATGCGGATGCGGTAGCCGACGGTCTCGCCGACCCGTTCGCGCAGCAGCGACGCCATGTGGCCGGCGGCGGCGCGGGCCGCGATCCGCCGCGGCTCCAGCATCACGATCTTGCCGCCCAGCCAGGGCTGGTCCAGCAGCGCCAGCGGCACCCGCGTGGTCTTGCCGGCGCCGGGGGGCGCCTGCAGCACGGCACGGCCGTGCTCGGCCAAAGCGGCGCGCAGCGGCGGCAGCGCCGTGTCGATCGGGAGAGGGGGCAAGGTCACGGGCGAACAGCGGAGCAGGGAGTGGACGATACTTCCTGCACCAGATGGAACCGGCGGTCCAAAGCCGAATGGACGCGGTCAGTAGCCCAGCGTCACCATCGAGTAGATGTCGGTGCCCATCTCGAGCGCTTCCAGCACCGGGTTCCGGCGGCCGCCGGAGACGGTGCCGCGCACCACGATCGGCCGGCCGGGGGCCAGGCGGCTGCGGTCGGGGTCCATGGCCAGGGCGAAGGCCGGGGCGAAGCGGATCACGGTCTTGTCCTTCAGGATCACGCCGTCGGGCCGGCCGGCGCCGTCGGTCAGCACGAAGTCGATCAGGCCGCTCTTCTCGGTCAGCATCGGCCGGGCCGGGACATAGACGGTGGTCGCGGCGGGAACCGAGATCACGGGGGCCGGGTGCACCACGCGCGGGGGAGCCGCGACGACCACGCGCGGCGCCACCACCGCCGGGGGCGGCGGCGGCGCCATGACCACCGGGGCGGGAACGGCGCGGGGCGGCGCATAGGTCACGGTCGGCGGCGGCGGCGAGACGCGGGCGGGCGCGGTCGAGATCACCTGCGGCGCGGTGTAGGCCGGCGGCACGGCCACCGGCTGCGGCTCGGGCAGCGGTTGGGCCGCGATCGGTCGCTGCGCGGTTTCGGGCTCGGTCGAATAGGCCCAGGGCGTGATGTTGGTGAGGTCGGCGCAGGCCGTCAGGCCGGCCGCGGCGAAAGCGGCCGCCATGGCCATTCGGGGAACGCTGTCTCTCATCTCGAACGCCCTCACTGCTCACAGCCGCCGGTCGATACGATGCCGGCTTCAATACGCAAGTATGACTCTGTTTCTCATAAACAGTCGTGAAACATTCGGATATCGAAAACGATTGCTGCTTTGGGAAGAAGAAGGGGGCCATGCGCGGAACCGGCTTGCACCCCCGGGATGCGGCGGGTAGAGGACGCGATCCCGGTTTGTCCGTCTTGTCGTTCCCTGCCCTGGAGTCCCGATCATGTCCGACAGCGTCGAGAGCGTCCGCGCCCCGCACGACGATGCCGACAACCCGCTGAAGACGCCGCGGCTGGAGAAACTGCGGGCGCTGCGGGCGAAGGGGATCGACCCTTACCCCTACCATTACGAGAAGACGGCCGACGCCGCCGGGCTGCAGGCGCGCTATGCCGAGCTGCCGGCCGAGGCGGAGAAGCCGGAGGATGTGGTCCGCATCGCCGGCCGCATCCGGGCGTACCGCAACAGCGGCATGTTCATCGACCTGCACGACGCCGGCGGCAAGATCCAGGTGTTTTGCCACAAGGACTATGCCGACCCGGCGACGCAGGAGCTGGTCGGGCTGCTCGACATCGGCGACCTGATCGGCGTTGAGGGCTTCATCCGCCGCACCAAGCGCGGCGAGCTGACCATCAACGTCCAGCACGTCACCCTGCTGGCCAAGACGCTGCTGCCGCTGCCGGAGAAGTATCACGGCCTGACCGACGTCGAGGCGCGCTACCGCCAGCGCTATCTCGACCTGATCATGAGCGAGGAGAGCCGCGAGACCTTCCGCGCCCGCAGCCGGATCGTCGCCGACATCCGCCGGCTGATGCAGGACCGCGGCTTCCTCGAGGTCGAGACGCCGATGCTGCACCCGATCCTGGGCGGCGCCTCGGCCAAGCCGTTCGTGACGCATCACAACACGCTCGACATGGACCTGTACCTGCGCATCGCGCCGGAGCTGTACCTGAAGCGGCTGATCGTCGGCGGCGTGTCGGAGCGGGTGTTCGAGATCAACCGCAACTTCCGCAACGAGGGCATCTCGACCCGGCACAATCCGGAGTTCACGATGCTCGAGCTGTACCAGGCCTATGCCGACTACACCGACATGATGGCGCTGGCCGAGGACATCTTCGCGGCGGCGGCCAAGGCGGCGACCGGCGGCACCACGGTGACCTTCGGCGAGCACCGGATCGAGTTCGGCGGCCAGTACCGCCGCGCCCCGATGACCGAGCTGGTCAAGGAGGCGACCGGCGTCGACTTCCTGCAGATCGAGGGCGCCGAGGCCGCGCGGGACGCCGCCCGCGGCCTGCAGTTGAAGGTCTCCGGCAAGGAGAATTGGGGCCAGGTGGTGGAGCTGGTGTTCGGCGAGACGGTCGAGCACACGCTGATCCAGCCGACCCATGTCACCGACATGCCGAAGGAGATCTCGCCGCTGGCCAAGGCGCATCGCAGCGACCCGCGCCTGACCGAGCGGTTCGAGACCTATGCCAATGGCTGGGAGATCGCCAACGCCTTCTCCGAGCTCAGCGACCCGCAGGACCAGTATGAGCGCTTCGCCGCCCAGGTCGCGGCCCGCGACGCCGGCGACGACGAGGCCCAGATGATGGATCGCGACTACGTCACCGCGCTGGAATACGGCCTGCCGCCCAGCGGCGGCATGGGCGTCGGCATCGACCGGCTGGTGATGCTGGTGACGAACTCGGCCTCGATCCGCGACGTCATCCTGTTCCCGACCCTGCGGCCGCGGAAGTAGACGGCACTTTCCTCCTGAGTCGTCATTCTCGCGAAAGCGGGCCGGAGAGCAAGCCGTCGGCCACTCCCGATCCAATCGATTGCCTCGGTTCCGCGGCGGCGCTTGACAGCGCGACGGCTCGGCGAGAGATTACGCCAAATTGTATGAGGATTGGATCGGCAGGGCCGGCCCCCCAAGCAACCACAAGGCGTCGCAGTTGCGTTCACAGGGAGGAGCACATGGATTTCACCACATCGACGAGGCGTCGGGCTTGATCCACCGGCGGCAGGCTGTCCGGCGTCCCGCTGGATCGCCGGCGCCGGATTCACATCGATCCCGTGACCGCGGACAGGCCGGCTGGAATGGCCGGGACTGCCGCGGCATCATGGGCCATCATGCGGCAACAGCGCGCCGGGATCACACCGGAACGGCCGGCCCGGGCGCAGAAGAGTGTAGCAGAGGGAGAAAACGGTGAAGCTGATCACATCCGTCACGGCACTGGCGCTGGGGCTGTCCGCCTTCGCGCTGTCCGCGCAGGCCGCCGAGAAGGGCCTCGTCGGCGTCTCGATGCCGACCAAGACCTCGGCGCGCTGGATCGCCGACGGCGACAACATGGTCAAGTCGCTCGAAGCCAAGGGCTACGGCGCCGACCTGCAATATGCCGGCGACGACATCCCGACCCAGCTGTCGCAGATCGAGAACATGGTCACCAAGGGCGCCAAGGTGCTGGTGATCGCGGCGATCGACGGCACCACCCTGACCTCGGTGCTGCAGCAGGCGCATGACGCCGGGATCAAGGTCATCGCCTATGACCGCCTGATCCGCGACACGCCGAATGTCGACTACTACACCACCTTCGACAACTTCCAGGTCGGGGTGCTGCAGGCCGGTTCGCTGGTCGACGCGCTGGGCCTGAAGGACGGCAAGGGCCCGTTCAACGTCGAGCTGTTCGGCGGCTCGCCGGACGACAACAACGCCTTCTTCTTCTACAACGGCGCGATGTCGGTGCTGCAGCCCTACATCGACAGCAAGAAGGTGGCGGTGCCGAGCGGCCAGATGGGCATGGACAAGGTCGGCATCCTGCGCTGGGATCCGAACACCGCCCAGTCCCGCATGGACAACCTGCTGTCGGCCTATTACGGCGACAAGAAGGTCGACGCGGTGCTGTCGCCCTATGACGGCCTGTCGATGGGCATCATCGCCTCGCTGAAGGCGGTCGGCTACGGCTCGGGCGACCGGCCGCTGCCCTTCGTCTCCGGCCAGGACGCCGAGGTCCCGTCGGTCAAGTCGATCCTCGTCGGCGACCAGTACTCGACCGTGTTCAAGGACACCCGCGACCTCGCCAAGGTCACGGTGGACATGATCGATGCCGTGATGTCGGGCGCCGAGCCGAAGGTCAACGACACCAAGACCTACAACAACGGGGTCAAGGTGGTGCCGTCCTTCCTGCTGGTGCCGGTGCCGGTGACCAAGGACAACGTCCAGAAGACCCTCGTCGACAGCGGCTACTACACCGCCGACCAACTGAAGTAATCTGACGTGCCCCCAGGGCCCCGTGCCTCCGGGCGCGGGGCCCTGCCGTGCGCCTGCCGCGATCCGAACGGCAGGCTGGTGGCGCCCGAGGCGAGCGGAGCCCTGAGGTGGATACAGCAGTCCCCGTCGATACGATCCTGGAGATGCGCGGGATCACCAAGACGTTCCCGGGCGTGAAGGCGCTCAGCAACGTCAACCTCGCGGTCACGCGCGGCGAGATCCACGCCGTGGTCGGCGAGAACGGTGCCGGCAAGTCGACGCTGATGAAGGTGCTGTCCGGCGTCTACCCGCACGGCTCCTATGAGGGCGAGATCCGCTTCGAGGACAAGGAGCGGCAGTTCCGCTCGATCGCCGACAGCGAGCACGCCGGCATCATCATCATCCATCAGGAGCTGGCGCTGGTGCCGCTCCTGTCGATCGCTGAGAACCTGTTCCTCGGCAACGAGGTGGCGACCCGCGGCGTCATCGACTGGAACGAGACGCTGGTCCGGGCCCGGGCGCTCCTGACCAAGGTCGGGCTGAAGGAGAACCCGTCGACGCTGGTCACCAATATCGGCGTCGGCAAGCAGCAGCTGGTCGAGATCGCCAAGGCCCTGTCGAAGGAGGTCAAGCTCCTGATCCTCGACGAGCCTACGGCCAGCCTGAACGAGAGCGACAGCGACGCGCTGCTGGAGCTGCTGCTGGAGTTCAAGCGCCAGGGCATCTCCTCGATCCTGATCTCGCACAAGCTGAACGAGATCACCAAGGTCGCGGATTCGATCACCATCCTGCGCGACGGGTCGACCATCGAGACGCTGGATGCACGCGGCGGCGTGGTCAACGAGGACCGCATCATCAAGGGCATGGTCGGCCGCGACCTGACCGACCGCTACCCCGAGCGCGAGCCGAAGCCGGGCGAGACCCTGCTGGCGGTGAAGGGCTGGAGCGTCTACCACCCGCTGCATGGCGACCGGCAGATGATCAAGGGCATCGACCTGCATGTCCGCGCCGGCGAGGTGGTGGGCATCGCCGGGCTGATGGGGGCGGGGCGGACCGAATTCGCCATGAGCGTGTTCGGCAAGTCCTACGGCCAGAAGATCACCGGCACCGCGACCATGCGCGGGCAGCCGGCCGACCTCGGCACCGTGCCCAAGGCGATCGCCGCCGGCCTCGCCTATGTCACCGAGGACCGCAAGCAGCTGGGCCTGGTGCTGATCGATTCGATCCAGCACAACATCCCGCTGGCCCATCTTCCGGGCGTGGCCCGCCGCGGCATCATCGACGAGATGCGCGAGCTGGGCGTCGCCTTCGACTACCGGCGCAAGCTCAACATCCGCTCTTCCGGGGTGCAGCAGAAGACGGTCAACCTGTCCGGCGGCAACCAGCAGAAGGTGGTGCTGAGCAAGTGGCTGTTCGCGGAGCCCGGGGTGCTGATCCTCGACGAGCCGACCCGCGGCATCGATGTCGGCGCCAAATATGAGATCTACACCATCATCAACCAGCTGGTGGCGGCCGGTAAGGGCGTCATCATGATCTCGTCGGAGATGCCCGAGCTGCTGGGCATGTGCGATCGGATCTACGTCATGAACGAGGGCCGCCTCGTCGCCGAGATGCCGGCCAGGGAAGCCTCTCAGGAAAGCATCATGCGGGCGATCATGCGCTCGAAAGAACGGGCCTAGGGAAGCACGGCAATGACCACCGAAACCACCGCCCTGCAGGGTCGCGCGAACAGCCGGATCGGCGAGTTCCTGAAGAACAACATCCGCGAATACGCGATGCTGCTGTCGCTGGTCGCGATCATGGTGTTCTTTCAGTTCGCGACCGACGGCCGGCTGTTCACGCCGCTGAACCTCAGCAACCTGATCCAGCAGAACGCCTATGTCATCGTGCTGGCCTTCGGCATGCTGCTGGTCATCATCAGCGGCCATATCGACCTGTCGGTCGGCTCGATCGCCGGCTTCGTCGGCGCGGTCGGCGGCGCCCTGATGGTGTGGGAGGGCGTCGATCCCTGGCTCTCCGCCATCGCCTGCCTGGCGCTGGGCGCGGTGATCGGGGCCGCCCAGGGCTATTTCATCGCCTACCGCAAGATCCCGTCCTTCATCGTCACCCTGGCGGGGATGCTGGCCTTCCGCGGCCTCTGCATCATGGTGCTGAACGGCGAGCGCGCCGGGCCGGTGCCGGTCGAGTTCCAGAAGATGTCCTCGGGCTTCATCGCCGAGCCGTTCGGATCGGTGCCGGAGCTGTTCACCGGCAACGGCAAGGTCTGGATCACCACGCTGCTGATCAGCCTGGCGGTGCCGCTGATCCTGGTCTGGTTCAACATCAAGACCCGGCGCAACGAGATCCAGCACGGGGTGGAGCAAGAACCGCTGGTGTTCTTCGTCATCAAGAACGTGGCGACGGTGCTGGCGCTGGCCGGGCTGGGCTACCTGCTGGCCACCTATAACGGCCTGCCCAACATCCTGATCCTGATGGGCGTGCTGGTGGTGCTCTACGCCTTCGTCACCACCCGCACCACGCTCGGCCGCCGCATCTACGCGGTCGGCGGCAACGAGAAGGCGGCCAAGCTGTCCGGCATCAACACCGA
Organism: Inquilinus sp. CA228; assembly: GCF_052078665.1. NCBI lineage: Bacteria > Pseudomonadati > Pseudomonadota > Alphaproteobacteria > Rhodospirillales > Rhodospirillaceae > Inquilinus > Inquilinus sp. CA228. The sequence continues at coordinate 16,736 of NZ_JBQJIK010000049.1, forward strand.
GCGGCTGGTGTTCCTGACCTTCATCAACATGGGGGTGCTGGCGGCGCTGGCCGGGCTGATCACCACGGCGCGCCTGACCTCGGCGGTGCCGCAGGCCGGCAACCAGTTCGAGCTCGACGCCATCGCCGCCTGCTTCATCGGCGGGGCCTCGGCCTCGGGCGGCGTCGGCAAGATCACCGGCGTGGTGATCGGCGCCTTCATCATGGGCGTGATGAACAACGGCATGTCGATCCTCGGCCTCGGCATCGACCTGCAGATGGTGATCAAGGGCCTGGTGCTGCTCGCCGCCGTCGCCTTCGACGTCTACAACAAGAACAAGGTCGGCTGAGCGAGTTTCGTAGGTTGGGTTCGCGTTGGCGAACCCAAACATCGCGCAGCCGGAGCGTTGCAGCGCTGGGTTCGCCAACGCGAACCCAGCCTACGCAGGCGTGGGCTATCCCCACCAGCGGTGGAAATGGTGCAGCGGCCCGTGGCCGCCGCCGACGGACAGGCGGTCGGCCGCTTCCAGCGCCCCGGTCAGATAGGTCTTCGCCTCGCGCACCGCCGTCTTCAGGTCGGGCCGCTGCGGCAGTAGCGCCGCGATGGCGGCGGACAGGGTGCAGCCGGTGCCGTGGGTGTTGCGGGTGGCGATGCGCGGCGCCGCCAGGGTCAGGGACCCGGCCGCGCTCAGCAGCAGGTCCGGGCTCTCCGCCTCGTCCAGATGGCCGCCCTTCAGCAGCACGGCCCGGGGCCCGAGCGCCAGCAGCGCCGCGGCGATCTCCGGCATCTCGTCCCGTCGCTCGGCCGGCGCGCGGCCCAGCAGATCGGCGGCCTCCGGCAGGTTCGGGGTGACCACCATGGCCAGTGGCAGCAGCTCCTCGCGCAGCGCCGCCACGGCGTCGGGGTCGAGCAGCCGGTCGCCACTCTTCGCCACCATCACCGGGTCGACCACGACGCGGCTCAGCCCGTGCCGGCGCAGCGCGTCGGCCACCGTGCGCACGATCTCGCCGGTCGCCAGCATGCCGATCTTGACCGCGTCGATCCGGACATCGGCGAGAAGGCAGTCGATCTGCCGGGCGACGAAGGCTGCCGGCACCAGCTCCACCGCCTGCACCCCCCGGGTGTTCTGGGCGACCAGCGCGGTGATCACCGCGCAGCCATAGGCCCCGAGGGCGGAGAAGGTCTTCAGGTCGGCCTGGATGCCGGCGCCGCCCGAGGGGTCGGTGCCGGCGATACTGAGGACATTGGGGATCATCGCGCCCGTCCTTCCGCCACGGCCGCGGCGATCGCCCGGGCGGCCGCCTCGGGGTCGGGCGCGGCACAGATGGCGGAGACCACGGCGACGCCATCGGCCCCGGCCGCGATCACATCGGCGGTCCGGGCCGCGTCGATGCCGCCGATGCCGACCACGGGCAGCGGCACCAGCCGGCGCAGCGCCCGGAAGCCGTCGACCCCGATCGCCGGCCGCGCCTCCGCCTTGGTCGTGGTGGTGAAGACCGGGCCGATGCCGGCGTAGTCGGCGATCTCGGTGTCGACCGCCCGCGCCTCGGCCGCGTCATGCACGGTGACGCCGACGATGCGGCCGGGGCCCAGCAGGCGCCGCGCCGCCGCCGCCGGCATGTCGCGGTCGCCGAGATGGACGCCGTCCGCCCCCACCGCCAGGGCGACGTCGACCCGGTCGTTGATCACCAGGGGCACGCCGTGGGGCGCCAGCGCCGCCTGCAGCGCCTCGGCCGCGGCGATCAGCTCGCGGGTGGTGGCGTCGGGGTCGCGCAACTGCACGATGGTGACGCCGCCCTGCGCCGCCGCGGCGGCCACGGCAGCGACTCCGCGCGGCCCGCTCAGCCGCGTGTCGGTGACGAGATAGACCGACAGGTCGAAGCGCCGCCCCGCTTCCGTTGCCTCTGCACCCATTCCGCTCCTCCTCCAGCGAAGGGGGCGGTCGGCGATCGATCCTGAGGATCCGGGGCCCGGTCGGGCATCGCGTGACGGCTCCCTTCGCTGGCATGACCCAGATCAGGTTCGACGGGTATGATCTCAGCCCGTTTCCAGGCACCCCGTGTCACTTCCGGGCTCAGGCTCGCAAGCCGGGAAGGCCGGTGTCAAGCGCACCGGCCGGGCGGCTCATTCCGGCCGCTCGAAATGGAATTGCGGCGCGGCGCTGCGGAAGGGCAGGCGGGCGCCTTCGGGCATCAGGAAGGCATGCTCCCGGCGGATCGACAGCATGTCGCAGGCGCCGTCGGTGATGACCAGGATCGGCGCCTCGCGCGGGAAGCCGTCATCGCCCTCGAGCCGGGTAATGGCCGGCTGCAGCACCGTGCCGCCGCGGCCGCGGATCTCCACCCGCTGCAGCAGCGTCTCCGGCGGCACGTAGCCCATGTCGTGGATGCCGGCGTCGCATTGCACCACGCGCACCAGCGGCACCTCGCGGCTGACGGCATAGCTGGCGATTGCCCCCAGCGCCCGGGCCAGCAGCCGCGGCGGCATCGAACCGGAGGTGTCCAGCACCGTGCCGAAGGTGCGGGTGGCCAGCCGCTCCTCCGGGCGCAGCCAGACCGGCCGCGGGATGTCGGGCGTGGCCGCCTGCCGCCGGCTGGCCCGGGCGAAGCTGCGCCGGCTGTCCAGCGGCGGGAAGAAGGCGTCCAGCCACTGGCCCAGCCGGACGTCCCACGGGATCGGCGGGTGCTGGATCGCCCGGATCTCCTCGACCAGCTCGCCGGGCAGCTCGCCGCGCCCGGTGCCGGCCAGATGCAGGTCCAGCCCCTCGGCCAGAGCGCGGCGGTAGAAGGCGTCCAGGTCGGTGCCCGGCCCGGTCCACCAGGCCGGCGGCCGGTCGCCCAGCATGTCGACCTTGCCCTGGCCGCGCAGGGTGCGGGCCTTGTTCAGCCGCCGGATCAGGCGCAGGTCGCGGGTGATGCGGTCGTAGATCGCCTCCGCCGAGTCGCGCTCGAAGCCCAGCTCGGGGTCCAGCAGCAGGCTGTCGAACGGCACCTCGCCGACGCCCATCTCGACCAGCCAGCCATTGATCACGTAGTCGCAGGCGATGTTCCACAGATACGGGTCGCGGCCCTGCCGACGCGGCTCGTGGCGCAGCCCGACATGCAGCAGCTCATGCGCCATGACGAATTTCAGCCCGTCATGGGTCCAGGGGAATTTCGGGTTCAGGTAGATCCGCTGCAGCTCGGTGTCGACGGCGGCGACGGCGATGTCCAGCTGCCGGCACAGCCCCTCGTCCTCGATGATCTCGAAGGTCGCCGCCAGTGCCGCCAGCAGCGGATAGCTGGCGACGAACCAGGCGCGGGCACGCTCGGCCAGGGAGTTGGGGTTGCGCCTGGGCCCGGCCGGGCCGCGCGCTGCGGCGCCGGCCCCCTCGATCGCACTGACGACGCTGCGGCGGATCGCCGTGGCGAACCGGTCCTCATACGCCCTGCGGATCGCCGGGGTCAGCGGCGGGGCGTCGGCGGTGAAGATCCAGGCCGTCTCTCCGGCGCCGGCGATGCCGGGACCGGCATGGGCGGCGCGGCCGGCCGGGTCTTCCGCCAGGATCCGGGCGATCTCCGCCACGTCGCGGCCCGGCGGCGGCAGCGCCGGATAGGGCAGGGCTTCCGGCCGCCGGCCGAGGCCCAGCGGGCGCAGGAACTCGACCGCGACCAGGCCGCACGCCATGCGCCAGGCCTCGTCGGTGCGGGCGGGATCGACATGGTTCATATGCTCGTGCAGCAGCGCCTGGGCCAGGATATTGGCCCATTCCGCCGGCTCGGCGCGGCGCCAGGGATTGGCTTCGATCGTGATCACCGGCTTGTCGTCGTACCGGCTGCGCGACAGGACCAGCCGGGCGAAGCCGTCGGTCGGGAAGGGTCGGGACGGCCTCGCCGCCATCCAGTCGCGACCGACCAGGCCGGCGAACAGTGGGTGGTCGCGCAGCAGGGCGCAGCCGGCCGTGATCGCGCGCAGATTCTCCTTCGGCGGTTCGCGGCGCCTGGCCATGGCCGTCAGCCCGCCCGCTGCGCCGCCAGCCGCGGCAAAGCGCGCGCCAGCTCGATGGTGTACCAGGCCGGCAGGGCGGCGCCGCTCTCGGTCTCGGTCACCACCAGCTGGGCCAGCTCGGTGGAGATCCGCGCCAGGGTCACGATCAGCTCCTTCGACCGGTTGGCCAGCTGCCGCGCCTCGCGCCCGGCGGCGCCCTCGTCGTCCGGCAGCTCCTTGATCAGCCGGTCGCGCAGCTGCTGCACCAGGAAGTACAGGATGTCCCGCTCCTCCGGCTTCTCCGGCCAGCCGCGGTCGCCCTTCAGGATCGCCGACAGGTCGTGCGCCCGCTCGCGCAGCTTGGCGAAGGCCGCGAACTGCTGGGCATGCGCCGGCGTCAGCAGGCCGCTGGCCAGCACCTTGATCTCGTCCAGCGTGATGCCCGGACCATAGGCGTGCAGGGCGCGGGACAGCATGTCCCAGGCCCGCGGAGTCGAGAACGGCTCCTCATGCTTCGGCGGCTTGGACCAGAGGTGGTCCGACCGCTGCCCGACATAGGAGATGACCATCTCATGCACCCCGGCGCCGCCGGCCCAGTCCAGCCAGTCGCGGGCCGAGGCGCGCAGCTGGACATGGACCAGCCGGTTGACCAGGGCGGAGGACAGCGGCCGGGTGATCGCCGCATCCTCCGTCCGGTTGCCGGCGCCGATCACGATGGTGCCCTCGGGCAGGCGGAACTCACCCACCCGCCGGTCCAGGATCAGCGAGTAGAACGCCTTCTGCACCTCGTGCGAGCAGGCGTTCAGCTCGTCCAGGAACAGGCAATAGGGCTCGTCCCGCGCGATGATGGTCGGCGGGCAGAAGCGCGACTTGCCGTCCATGATCTGCGGCACGCCGATGATGTCCTCCGGCGCCAGCTGCGAGCCGAGCAGCGACACGCAGGGCAGGCCGACGGACTCGGCGAAGGCCTGGACCAGGGCGGATTTGCCGATGCCCGGCGGCCCCCAGATGAAGACCGGCAGGACGCTGGCCACGTTCAGCAGGAACGGGGCCAGCGTCCTCGGCGTCAGGGTCTGCGCGGCGTTCATGCCGCCTCCTTGCTCGTTCGCCCGGCCACCGTGACCAGCATGCTGCGGCCGGTGTGGCGGGTCACCGCGATCCGGGTGCCGAGGAAGGCCTCGATCACCGCGATGTTGGTGCGGGTGTGCGGCGTCGGCGCCACCGTGACGAACCGGCCGCCCGCGCCCAGAGCCATCGGCAGCAGCAGCTGGTCCGCCAGATGCGGGCCGACCGGGGCCCGGCTGGCGAGGTACTGCCGCACCGCCTTTGCCGTCGCCGCGGCGACATCCTCCGCCGCCAGGCCGGGCTGGCCATGGCCGGTGAACACCTCGGTCGCATGCTCATGCGCCACCGTCACGGTCAGGCAGTTGCCCGGCCCGTCCGCGGCGACGGCGCGGGCCGGGGCCAGCGCCTCGGTCCGCCAGCGCAGGGCCTTGGCGACGGTCGCCGTCTCCCGCGCCGCGATGTGCAGCGGCAGATGGGTGACCACCGCCTCCACCTGCTGCGACACCAGGGCGCCGCGCCGCTCCAGCACCAGCGGCGCCGGCCTGCCGCGCGGCATCACCTCGACGTCGACCACGCCGCCGCCTGCCGGGTAGAAGCCGTGCCGCCGCAGCGCCGCCCGGGCGTGGAAGCCCATGCGGTGCAGCAGCGGCAGGAAGGCGCGCTCGACGAAGTCGAAGCTCGGCGCCCCCATGGCATGGGTGCCGCCCTGCAGCCGCAGCCGCGACGGGGCGTCCGCCAGCGCCAGCGGCAGCAGCACGGTCTGCAGCACCAGCAGGGTCGACCCGGCCGAGCCGATGGCGAAGTCATACGCGCCGGCCGCGACCGGCCCCGGCGTGAAGCCGAGCACGGTCGAGCCCAGCTCGGCCCCCGTCACCGCGGCCCGGCCGATCTCGCTCGCCGCCTTCACGGCCGTGAGGTGCTGGCGCAGCAGGCCCGGCTTGGTGCGCCCCGCCCGGATCCGCTCGATCCGGAACGGGGTCCCGGTCGCCAGGGACAGGGTCAGGGCCGAGCGCAGGATCTGCCCTCCGCCCTCGCCCTGGGATCCGTCGATCGTGATCATGGTCGGTTCTTTCGTTTCTTGTTGTTGAGACCACGAGCAACGGCGGGCAGCGGTCCGGCTGCCCGGACCGCTGCCCGTGGCGTCTCTACCCCTTCACACAGACGATCTGGCGCAGCGTGTGTACCACCTCCACCAGATCCGACTGGGCGGCCATCACGGCGTCGATGTCCTTGTAGGCCTTGGGCGTCTCGTCGATGACGCCCTCGTCCTTGCGGCACTCGATCCCCGCGGTGGCGGCTGCATGGTCGGCGACCGTGAACCGCCGCTTGGCCTCGGTCCGCGACATCACCCGCCCGGCCCCGTGGGAGCACGAGCAGAAGCTGTCGGGATTGCCCTTGCCGCGGACGATGAAGGACCGCGCCCCCATCGATCCCGGGATGATGCCCAGATCGCCCTCGCGGGCGCGCACGGCGCCCTTGCGGGTGACCCAGACGTTCTCGCCGAAGTGATGCTCCCGCTCCACGTAGTTGTGGTGGCAGTTGATCGCCTCGTCGGTGACGCCGAAATCGGTGAAGGCGGCGGCCATCGCCGCCAGCGCCTGCTTCAGCATCACGTCCCGGTTGGCGCGGGCGTAGTCCTGCGCCCAGCCGACCGCTTCCATGTAGTCGTCGAACAGCGCCGAGCCCTCGGCCAGGTAGGCCAGGTCCCGGTCCGGCAGGTGGATGAACAGCCGCTCCATCTCCCGGCGCGCCGCGGCGATGAAGAAGCTGCCGATGCGGTTGCCGACCCCGCGCGAGCCGGAATGCAGCATCACCCACACCCGGTCGTCCTGGTCCAGGCAGACCTCGATGAAGTGGTTGCCGCCGCCCAGCGTGCCGATCTGCCGCGCCGGCGAGTTCCGGGTGGAGATCGCCGGGTACTTCTGCTGCAGCTCGTCGTAGCGGCGCTTGAAGCCCGAGTACCAGGCGTTCTCCGCCGCGCGCGGCACCTTCTGCCCGTGATCGGCCATCCCGACCGGGATCACCGCCTCGAGCGCCGAGCGCAGCCCGGACAGGCTGTCCGGCAGCTGGTGGCTGGTCAGGGTCGTGCGCACGGCGCACATGCCGCAGCCGATGTCGACGCCGACCGCCGCCGGGATGATCGCCCCGCGCGTCGGGATGACCGACCCGATGGTCGCGCCCTTGCCGTAATGCACGTCCGGCATCGCCGCGACATGCTTGTGGATGAACGGCAGGGTCGCCGTGTTCAGCAACTGCTGGCGCGAGCCGTCATCGACCGGCACGCCGCGGGTCCACATCTTGACCGGCTTGGCGCGCGTGTCGCGCGCCGGGGCGAAGCTTTCGGTCAGAAGGTCGTAGGTCCGGTCCATGATGGTGATCCTCGAGTCCAGAAGGACGCATGGCGACAAGGGTGATGAAACGCTGCCCGTCCGGGTCGAGACCCGGCCGGGCACCTGCTCTACCGCTGAGCTACGGAGCATTCCCGTGAGGGCGATGCCCCGGCGGGAGTCGAACCCGCGACCTGGGGAGTAAGAGTCCATGGAGTTCCATCGGCATTCGCCATGCGTTCGGGTGCAGCGACAAGGAGTGGCGGGATCTTTCCGTCCCACGGTGGACCGTGGTGCGGGCGAGGACTCGAACCTCACGGCTTGCGCCGCTGCCTGATGGAATCCCGGCCGGCATTCGCTGCGATCTGTGGTCCTTTCAAGGGGTTGCGAGGGACGGCGACAAGGGTTCGCGAGAGTGTTTCCTGAGCTACCGGACCTCGCGGCCCGGGACGGAGTCGAACCGCCACCTCCTGCCTTGCGGCAGGTGCTCTGACCAATGGACTCCCGCAGGCATTCGCCGCGTGAGGCAGGCGTGACGACCAGGGGTGGCGAAACCATTGCTCGGCCGCTGAGCGACGGGCCGGTGATGGAAACCGGACCCGGCGGGAGTCGAACCCGCCTCCATGGAATTCCGCCGGCATTCGTCACGAAACACGATCGGCCGGGGGGACCAGGGTTGCCGGGACGACCGCCGCCGAGGCGGCGCCTGCGTGTGACGGCAGGTTTTCAACGTAGTCCCGACGGCATTCCCCCCGGCCTCCGGCCGTTCCCCACCGACCGGCCGCCGGCCCGGCGACGAAGATCGGGAGAGAGACCCGCACCGTAGAAGCGGACGCGCCGGAGGGCGCGTCTTTGGTCGGTGCGACTGTACTCTCCGCGGCATTCGCCGGGCCGGCGGCCGGCCGGATCGATCCTGCGGCCATGGCGACGAGGATGTGCGAGAGGGGGCATGGTTAGCCCCATCTTTGGAGGATGGACTCCCGCACGGCATTCGCCATGGATCCAACCGGGAGGACGAGTGGTGGCCGGGACAACCGCCGCCGAAGCGGCGCCCCGAGGCAGCGGTTGCCCGGCCTGCCCACGGGGTTCACTGGAGTCCCGACCGCATTCCTCCCGGCCGGGACCGGACGCCCGGTTTTCCGGACGCCCGGCCCCGATCCGTCAGAGCACGATCCGCTCGATCTCGTCGACCCAGCGGTCCGCGCCCGACCCGTCCGCGGCGAAGGCGGCGATCGCGTCGAACACCGCGTCGGAGAAGCCCCCGACGTTGAGGATGTCCGCCCGCTCCTGCGCCTGCGTCGTGGCGTAGGGCTGGATGTCGATGCAGACCAGCTTGGCCTCCGGATTCCTCTCCTTCAGCTTCGCCCAGGCCTGCATCAGCCCGGTGCCCTGGTGCGGGTGCTTCGCCGCATCGACCCAGGACTGGTTGTCCGAGACGAAGACGACGAGGTCGACCGCCGCGCGCTCCGCCACCAGCCGCTCGACCGGGGCCGAGCAGTTGGTGCCGCCACCACCGATGGCGGCCAGCTTCCGCGCGTTGGTCATCACCGCATCGCGCGGGTTGAGGTCGATCTCGACCACATCCCGTTCGAACGGCATGATCCGGGCCGACCGGTTGGCCCGCAGCACCGCCGCCGCCACCAGCGCGGCGACGTCGATGCAGCGCACCGCCGTGGTCCCGCCGGCCCGGTATCCGGTGACCGGGGAGGCCATCGACCCCGACACATCGGGGCAGATCACCACCCGGCCGGCCAGCACCGGGACGTTGCCGACCGCGACCTCCATCGCGTCCTGCAGCGCCTCGCGCACCACCGCCGGCACTCCCGTCCCCGTCATGGCGTAAGCCGCCATCAGCTGGTACGGGAACACCCGGGCGCGCCGGATCGCCTCCGGGTCGCGCAGCCTTGCCGCCACCCGCTCGGCGAACCCGTCCACCTCGAACACGCCGTGGCGCGCGAAGGTGTTCAGGTTCATCCGCAGCATGTGCCAGCCGGCCTTCTCCCCGATCGCCGCCCAGTGCTCCCGCGTCAGCGGCAGCGCCGTCAGCATCTGGAAGGGCACGTCCGGCACCGGCGCCGACGGGTCGCGCTTGAAGGCCTCGAAGGCCCGCACGACCTCCGGCAGCGCCGCGGCGTCATAGGGCCGGCCGATCAGCCAGCCATACAGCGCCTGGCGCGACGGATTCGCCGGCTTCGGGTGCACCATCCTGACCACATCGGCCAGCGAGGGGTCCTGCCCCACCGCGGCCCGCATGATCTCGATGTCCGAGGCCTGCTCCAGCCACTCCTGCACCAGCCGCTTCGGCCGGGTGCCGAGCGACTTCCGCCCGACGGCGCCCGACCGCATGATCTGCACGAAGCTGCGCAGCATGCGGCCGTTGTCGACGACGCGCCGGAAGGCCGGCGTGACGTCGGGCGATTGCAGGGTGGACAGCAGGGCGACCAGCAGGGCCGGCATGTCCTTCATGTGCCCCCGCTCCCGGGCATGGACCGCGGTGCGGGCGATGAATCCGGGCTCGACCTCGCGGGCGAGGGCGAGCACCTGGTCCAGCTGCTCCCGCGCATCGGCGTAGAACGTCCGGTGGAGCGTCCCGGTCGCCGCCAGCTGCGCCAGCGCGTGGCGCGGCGTCAGGGCGTAGGCCTGGGCCCCCTCGTGGTTCACGGCATCGCTGCGCGGAAGCAGCCTTCCCATCAGCGAAGCAAACACGGACTTGTTTGCCATGATCGTCATCCTTTGGTTGCGCCCTCCTATAAGCGAAGCGCGTGCCAACTCCGGACAGCCGATCGGCCGATCTCACCCAACTGATTGAGAATGAAGGGATAAAAAATTTTCGGACCCCCATTTACACGTCTCTGATCATCACCCATGATGGGGAAATCCGATCCTGCAGGATCGATATTTATCTTATAGGATAGATCATGCCGAAGCGTCGGGTGGTCATCGGCTTCATCGGCACCACCATGGATGCCGGCAAGCTGGACAGCCGGTGGGAGCGGTGGCGGCCGACCGTGGCGCTGTGCCAGCACGAAGACATGCTGGTCGACCGGCTGGAGCTGATCCACGACACCCACTCCGCCGCGCTGGCCAAACGGGTCGCCACCGACATCCAGGCGGTGTCGCCGGACACGGTGGTCCGCTTCAACTTGATCAACCTGCGCAACGCCTGGGACTTCCAGGAGGTGTTCGCGGCGATGCTGGACTTCGCCCGCGGCTACGACTTCGACACCGAGGATGAGGAGTATCTGGTCAACATCACCACCGGCACGCATGTCATCCAGATCTGCTGGTTCTTGCTGACCGAGGCGCATTACCTGCCGGCGCGGCTGCTGCAGCTGACCCCGCCGAAGCGGTGGGAGGCCGGGCATCCCGGCGGCTACGACGTGATCGACCTGGACCTCTCCCGCTACGACCGCATCGCCACCCGCTTCGAGGCGGAGCGGGAGGAGGCGGCGTCGTTCCTGAAATCCGGCATCGCCACCCGCAACGCCGCCTTCAACCGCATGATCGACCAGATCGAGCAGGTGGCGATCCGGTCGAAGGCGCCCTTGCTGCTGATCGGCCCGACCGGCGCCGGCAAGTCGCAGCTGGCGCGGCGGATCTACGACCTGAAGAAGGCACGGCACCAGGTCGAGGGGCCGTTCGTCGAGGTCAACTGCGCCACGCTGCGCGGCGACGGCGCCATGTCGGCCCTGTTCGGCCATGTGAAGGGCGCCTTCACCGGGGCGCTGCAGGACCGCGCCGGGCTGCTGCGCTCGGCCGATGGCGGCATCCTGTTCCTCGACGAGATTGGTGAGCTGGGGCCCGACGAGCAGGCGATGATTCTGCGCGCGGTGGAGGAGAAGCGGTTCCCGCCGGTCGGCGCGGACCGCGAGGTGTCGAGCGACTTCCAGCTGATCGCCGGCACCAACCGCGACCTCTCGGTCGACGTCGCCCGCGGCCGGTTCCGCGAGGACCTGCTGGCCCGGCTGAACCTGTGGACCTTCACTTTGCCGGGGCTGCGCGACCGGCGCGAGGACATCGCCCCGAACCTGGAGTTCGAGCTGCGCCGCCATGCCGAGCGGGAGGGGGTCAAGATCACCTTCAACCGCGAGGCGCGGGACCGCTATCTGGCCTTCGCCACCGCGCCCGAGGCGGTGTGGAGCGCGAATTTCCGCGACCTCGGTGCCTCGATCACGCGCATGGCCACCTTCGCCCCCTCCGGCCGAATCAACGAGGCGGTGGTGGAGGAGGAGATCGAGCGGCTGCACCGCACCTGGTCGCGCGGCGGCGAGGACGGCGGCGAGGCGCTGCTGGCCGGGCTGCTGGGGCTAGAGCGGCTGGCGCAGGTCGACCTGTTCGATCGGGCGCAGCTGGCCGCGGTGGTCGGGGTGTGCCGCACCAGCAGCTCGCTCAGCGCCGCCGGCCGCACCCTGTTCGCCGCCTCGCGGGCGCAGAAGACCAGTGCCAACGATGCCGACCGCCTGCGCAAGTACCTCGCCCGCTTCGGCCTGGACTGGCAGGCGGTGACGGGCGGGTCTTGAGGGAGGAGGTCGTCAGGTGGACGGCGGGCGCGTCCACGGATTCACGATGGATGTCACCGAAGCCTCGAAATCCGAGATATTGCGGGTCACCAGCGTGAGGTCGTGGATCTGGGCGGTGGCAGCCATGAAGGCATCCATGGCGCCGATCGGCCGTCCCATGGCGGCTCGGCGTGCGATGATGATACCCCACGTATCCGCTACGGCCGGGTCGATCGGCAGGATCCGGGATTCGAAGCGTGTCGGGAGGTCGTGCGTCAGCCAATGATCGAGCAAGCTGCGCCGCTTTCCACCGGGCAGTCGATCGATGCCATACCTCAGCTCCGCCAGAGTGACGACGCTCAGAAAAGTCCGGTCTTCGTCAGTGTTGGCCAGCCAAGCGATGACGCCGGCGTCGGGAGAGGGCTTCTTCCACTCCGAGACGACGTTGGTGTCGAGAAGGAAGGTCAAAGGTCGGTCTCGCGGGGGCCGTCGTTGAGTCGTTCGGTATCCAATCCCGAGCCGCGGAGGGGAGAAGCGGCAAAAAAGTCAGCGAGGGTGCCGACGCGCTTTGTCTTTCGTTCCCATTCCTCGGCGGATACTACCACCACGGCGGAATGTCCGTTGCGGGTGACTGTCTGTGGTCCCTCCCGGCGGGCTCGATCGATGACTTCGCTGAACTTCGCCTTGGCTTCGGCGACGGTCCATGTTCCTGCGCTCACGACGAACCTCCACGCGATATAGTCATGATGGTCATATTGGTCATCCCGTGGCGCATCGCAAGCGCAAACAGAAAAGGCCCGGCCGTCGCCGGCCGGGCCCTCCTGCATTCCGTTTCCGGCTGAAATCATCCCGGGAAGGTGTAGGCGGTCTTGACCACGGTGTAGAACTCCGCGGCGTAGCGGCCCTGTTCGCGCGGGCCGTAGCTGGAGCCCTTCCGGCCGCCGAACGGCACGTGGTAGTCCACGCCCGCGGTCGGCAGGTTCACCATCACCATGCCGGCCTGGCTGGCCCGCTTGAAGTGGCTGGCGTGCTTCAGGCTCGAGGTGGCGATGCCGGCGGACAGGCCGAACTCGGTGTCGTTCGCCGTGGCCAGCGCCTGCTCGTAATCCTTGACCCGGATCACCGAGGCGACCGGCCCGAAGATCTCCTCGCGGCTGATCCGCATGTCGTTGGTGGTCTCGGTGAACAGCGCCGGCGACAGGTAGAAGCCCTCGGTCTCGCGGTTCAGCCGCTCGCCTCCGAAGGCCAGCTTGGCGCCTTCCGTGACGCCGATGTCGATGTAGGACAGATCCTGGTCCAGCTGGCTCTGGTCCACCACCGGGCCCATCTCGGTGCCCTGCTTCAGCGCGTTGTCGACCTTCAGCGCCTTCAGCTTCTCGGTCATCGCCGCGACGAAGCGGTCGTGGATGCCCTCGGTCACGATCAGCCGCGACGAGGCGGTGCAGCGCTGGCCGGTGGAGAAGAAGGCGCTGTTGGTGGCGGCCCCGACGGCGGTGTTCAGGTCCGCGTCGTCGAGGATGACCATCGGGTTCTTGCCGCCCATCTCGAGCTGCACCTTCTTGCCCAGCTCGGCGCAGCGCAGGGCGATGCCGCGGCCGGTGCCGACCGAGCCGGTGAAGGTGATGGCGTCGACATCCTTGCTGGCGACGAAGGCCTCGCCGACCACCGAGCCGCGGCCCATCACCAGGTTGAACACGCCGGCCGGGACGCCCGAATCGACGATGATCTGCGCCAGGGCCCAGGCGCTGCCCGGCACCAGGTCGGCCGGCTTGAACACGACGCAGTTGCCGTAGGCCAGGGCCGGGGCCAGCTTCCAGGCCGGGATCGCGATCGGGAAGTTCCACGGCGTGATCAGACCGATGACGCCGATCGGCTCACGCGTGATCTCGACATCGATGCCGGGGCGGACCGAGGCCAGCTTCTCGCCCTGGATGCGCAGCACCTCGCCGGCGAAGAACTTGAAGATCTGGCCGGCGCGGGCGGCCTCGCCGATGCCCTCGGGCAGGGTCTTGCCCTCCTCGCGCGACAGCAGCCGGCCCAGCTCCTCCTTCCGCGCCAGGATGGTGTTGCCGATCTTGTCGAGCAGGTCGTGCCGCTCCTGCAGCGTCGTCATCGACCATTTCGGGAAGGCGGCACGGGCCGCGGCGATCGCCTGCTCCGCCTGGGCGCGGTCGGCGCGGCTGTACTCGCCGACCACGTCCGACAGGTCCGACGGGTTCACGTTCTTCGCCGCGTCCGGGCCTTCGACCCACGAGCCGGCGATGTAGTTGGCGTGGACGCTCATCTGGTTTCCTCTTCTCGACCTATTGTCGGATGAATGATGACTGGATAGGGCCCGCGGCCTGCCGATGCAACAGGGCTATGGCGTCTCTTCTTCCGCCGGACTGTCGGAAAGGACGGGCGGCATCTCGGCCTCGGGCGCGTCGAGCTCCAGGATCGGCGCGGCCTTGTCCATCGGCAGCTCCTCCACCTCGCGCAGCTTGCGGTGGATGGCACGGGTGCGGGTGCCGATGTCGCGGATCACGTTCTGGCCCTCCTGCAGCTTCTTGCCGACCTTGTCCATCAGCTCGCCATAGGTGCGGAACTCGGTCTTCACCGCGCCCAGCACCTGCCAGATCTCGGCCGATTTCTCGCGGATCGCCAGGGTGCGGAAGCCCATGCGCAGGCTGGACAGGAAGGCGCCCAGCGTGGTCGGGCCCAGGATGGTGACGCGGTGCTGCTCGCGGATCGATTCGCGCAGGCCGGGGCGGCGCAGGATCTCGGCGAACAGCCCCTCGGTCGGCACGAACAGCACGGCGAAATCGGTCGTCGTCGGCGGGCAGATGTACTTGGTGGCGATCTTCTTCGCCTCGTCCCGGATCCGCCGCTCCAGCTGCCTGCCGGCGGCGTCGACCGCCAGGGCGTCGCCGGCCTCCACCGCCAGGATCAGCCGCTCGTAATCCTCCTGCGGGAACTTGCTGTCGACCGGCAGCAGCACGCCCTCGGGCAGGCGGATGGCGAACTCCACCGTCTCGGCGCTGTCCGGCCGCGGCCGGGCATTGCGCACCAGCTGGTCCTCGGTCAGCACCTGCGCCAGCAGGGCGTCCAACTGCTCCTCGCCGAAGGTACCGCGGGTCTTGACGCCGGACAGCATCTTCTTCAGGTCGCCGACGCCGCCGGCCAGCACCTGCATCTCGCCCAAGCCCTGATGCACCCGCTCCAGCCGCTCGCTGACGGTCTGGAACTGGGTCTGCAGCCGCGCCTCCAGCGTCGCCTGCAGCTTCTCGTCGACCGTGGCGCGCATCTGCTCCAGCTTCGCCTCGTTCTCCTTGCGCAGCGACTGCAGGTTCAGGTCCATGGTCTCGCGCAGCCGGTTCTGGCTCTGCGCCATCGATTCGGACAGCGACTGCAGCCGGGCGGCGACGGTGTCGAGGCGGGTCTGCTGGGTCTCGCCGATCGCCTTCATGGCGCCGACCAGGGTCTCGCCGGTGTGGCGCAGCGACGATGCGATCTCTTGCCGCTGTCGGCTGTCCCGCGCCTCGGCCGAGGCCTCGCCGCGCCGCTCCGCCGTCTGCAGCTCCTGCTCCACCCGGGCCAGGTCGCGGCGCAGATCCTCGACCGCACCGCTCAGGGGCGTGAGATCCAGCCTCGGCCGACGGAACAGGGCCACGAGCAGGGTCAGCAGCGCCACCAGCAGGATGGCCAGGCCGAGGATGCGGAGATCGATCTGGGCGAGCAGCGAGGCGATGTCTGAACTCATAAGCTCATCCGGTTGCGGGACGGGCAGAACAGCCCAGACCGCTCACCCGCGCAAGACGCTTCGGCCGGCGAAGATGGCGCGGCCGCCCAACGCCTCCTCGATCCGCAGCGCCGCATTCCACTTCGCCATCCGCTCCGACCGGGCGAAGGACCCCACTTTCAGCTGGCCGACGCCCCAGCCGACCGCGAGGTCGACGATGGTGGTGTCCTCGCTCTCGCCCGAGCGGGCGGAGACGATGCCGCCGAGACCGGCCGCCTGCGCCGCGTCCCAGGCCGCCTTGGTCTCGGTCAAGGTGCCGCGCTGGTTCGGCTTGATCAGCACGGTGGTGCAGGCCTTGGCCACCGCGGCATCGCGCACCCGCGCGGCGTCGGTGACCAGGAAGTCGTCGCCGACCACCTGCACCCGGTCGCCGATCGCGGCGGTGATGGCGCGGAAGCCGGCGGCGTCGTCCTCCGCCACCGGGTCCTCGACCGAGACGATCGGCCAGCGCTTGGTCCAGCCGGCGACCAGCTCGACCATCGCGCCGGTGTCGAGCTCGCGCCCCTCGAAGCGGTAGCGGCCGTTGCGCCCGAACTCCGAGGCGGCGACGTCCAGCGCGATCGCCACCTCCTCGCCCGGGCGGCGGCCGGCGCGCTCGATGGCGCGGAGCAGCATGTCCAGCGCCTCGGCCGCGTCGGCGAAGTCGGGCCAGAAGCCGCCCTCGTCGGCGACGCCGTACAGCTTGCCGGCCTCGGCCATCAGCGACCCGGCGGCGCGGTAGACCTCGGCGGTCCAGTCCAGCGCCTCGGCGAAGCTGCCGGCGCCGGGGCAGACCACCATGAAATCCTGCAGGTCCAGCCGCCGCCCCGCATGGGCGCCGCCGCCAAAAATCTGGATCTCGGGCAGCGGCAGCAGGGTTGCCTCGTCGCCGCCGAGATGGCGCCACAGCGGCAGGCCGGCGGCGGAAGCGGCGGCATGGGCGGCAGCCATCGACACGGCGATGGTGGCGTTGCCGCCCAATCGACCCTTGTCCGGCGTGCCGTCGAGCTCGATCAGCACCCGGTCCAGCCCGGCCTGGTCGGCGGCATCGAGCCCGGCCAGGGCGCGGGCGATCTCGCCGTTCACCGCGGCCACCGCGCCCTGCACGTCATGACCGCCGAAGGCTGTGCCGCCGTCGCGCTTGTCCCGCGCCTCGCCGGAGCCGGTGGAGGCGCCGGCCGGGGCGATGGCGCGGCCTGTGGCGCCGCCCTCCAGCCGGATCTCGGCCTCGACCGTCGGCCGCCCCCGGCTGTCCCAGACGCGCCGGCCGCGGATCCCGGCGATGGTGGTGCGGGTCATGCGTTCAGCTCCTCAGTCCAGGCGGTCCGAATCTCGGCCAATCGTGTCGGCGGGTCCAGCAGCAGGGACCGAGCCACGCGTCGCACCCGGTCCTTCTGCGCCGCATCGGTCAGGTACTCGGCCGGCGACTTGCCGTCGACCCGGGCCAGGAATAGGCCGGGCAGCAGCCGGGCGGCGCGGGCCTCGAAGGCATCGGCCGGCTCCCAGTCCACCCCGGCGCTGTAGGCGGCGGCCAGGGCGTCGAAGCAGGCCAGGAAGTCCGGCGCCGAATCCGGCCGCCACAGGCCCTTCAGCAGCAGGTGGTTCAGGCAGAAGGCCAGGTCGAAGGCCGGGTCGCCCCACCAGGCGCATTCGGCGTCCAGGAACACCGGCCCCTGCGGGCCGGCCAGGATGTTCTTCGGGCTGACATCGCCATGCACCAGGGCCTGCTTCGTCGTCCGCGTGGTCTCGACCAGCGCGTGCAGCGCCGCGGCGCAGTCCGGATGCGCCGCCGCGGTCGCCACCAGATAGGGCTCCAGCCGGATGTCGTAGAAGATCGCGTCGGTCGGGAACTCGGCTGCCAGGGCCGGATCTGCCGCCGTGGCGGCGTGGATGGCGGCCAGGCGTCGCCCGACCTCGGCGGCGAAGGCGGGGTCGGCGCGGCCGTCGCGAAGCTCGGCCTTCCACACCGGATGGTCCTCCGGCGCCAGATAGGCCATGGCCAGCGCCCCGGCCGTCTCGTCCTGTCCGAGCAGCCGCGGCACCGCCTGCGGCACGATGCCGGCGGCGACCCGCATCCAGCGCGCTTCGTACAGGTTGCGCGCCACCGGCGCCCGCCAGTCGGCGGCCACCCGAAGCTTGGCCAGGGCGCGCTTGACGCAGATCGGGCCCGTGGCGAGGTCGACCCGGAAGATGTCGGAGGAGACGCCGCCGGTCAGCGCGGTGAAGCGCGGCGTCTCGTCCGGCCCGGCCAACCCCATCCGGCGCAGCGCGGCGAGGAGGTCGGCGTCGGTCATCGGCTCAATAGGTCGCGCGGCCGCCCGACAGATCGAAGACGGCGCCGGTGGTGAAACTGTTCTCGGCCGAGCACAGCCACGCGATCATCGACGCCGCCTCCTCGACCTTCAGGAAGCGGGCGCGGGGGATGCGCGACAGCATGTAGTCGATGTGCTCCTGGCTGATCTGCTCCAGGATCCGGGTCTTGGCGGTGGCCGGGGTGACGCAGTTGACCGCGATGTCGTGGCCCGCCAGCTCCTTGCCCAGCGACTTGGTCAGGGCGATGACGCCGGACTTGGCGGCGGAATAGGCGCTGGCGTTGGGGTTGCCCTCCTTGCCGGCGATCGAGGACACGTTGACGATGCGGCCATAGCCGCGGGCGATCATCCCCGGCACCACTGCCCGGCAGCAGTAGTAGACCGCGTTCAGGTCCAGCTCGATCACCTGGCGCCAGGTGTCGATCGGATAGTCCCAGGTCTTCACCGACGGGCCGGCGATGCCGGCATTGTTGATCAGGATGTCGATCCGCCCTTGAGCCTCCACGGCCGCGGCGATCGCGGCGGCATCGGTGACATCGATGGCGACGCCGGTGGCGCCGATCGCCTTGGCCGTCGCCTCGACCAGGGCCTGGTCGCGGTCCCACAGCACCACCTGGGCGCCCGAGGCGATGAAGCGCTCGGCGACCGCCCGGCCGATGCCCTGCGCCCCGCCGGTGACCACGGCCAGTTTGCCGTCGAGATCGATCCTGTTCATCCGCGTTTCCCCGTGTTCCACCCGAAGGCGGAGTTTGTCCATTCTTCCCTATTGTCATCCTCGGGCTTGACCCGAGGATCCAGGGGCGGCCAGAGCGGCTCTTCGTGGCCCCTGGATGCCCGGGTCAAGCCCGGGCATGACAGAAGAGGGAAGCGTCCTCCCGATGCGCCCGAGCCTACAGCGCCCGCACCGTCACCGTCTCCTCCGCCGCGCGCGCGAGAGGGTTGCGCAGCGGGCGGCCGAAGGCTTTAGCCTCGATCTCGAAGCGGTCGCCGGGCTCGGGCTTGATGCCGTCGGTGACGCTCAGCGTCGCGGTGCCGAAGAAGTGCAGATGCACGTCGCCCGGCCGGCGGAACAGCCCGTATTTGAAGTGGTGGTGCTCCAGATTGGCGATCCAGTGGCTCATGTTGGCCTCGCCGCTCAGGAACGACTTCTCCCAGATCGTCTTGCCGCTACGGGTGATGCGGCTGGTGCCGCGCACGTCGTCCGGCAGCGGGCCGACCAGCAGCTCCGGCCCGACCGAGCACTGGCGCAGCTTGGAATGGGCCAGCAGCAGGTAGTTCTGCCGCTCGGTGATGTGGTCGGAGAACTCGTTGCCGATGGCGAAGCCGACGCGCCAGGGCGTGCCGTCCGGCCCGACCAGGTAGCAGCCGGTGATCTCCGGCTCCTCGCCGCCATCCAGCGCGAAGGCTGGCATGGTCAGGGCCTGCTCGCCGGCGACCACGATCGAGCCGTCGCCCTTGTAGAACCATTCCGGCTGCACGCCCGGCTTGCCGCCGGCAGGTTTCCCGCCGCTCAGGCCGTCGCGGAACATCTTCATGCTGTCGGTCAGCGTCTCGGCCTCGCCGAGAGTCTTGTGCATCTGGTCGCGGGCGTCGGCGCTGCCGAGATGGGTCAGGCCGGTGCCGGTGACGATGCAATGCGCCGGATCGGGATGGTCGAGCGGCACCAGCAGCCGGCCCTCGGCGATCACGGCGTCGTAGGACTCGGTGCCGGCCCCTTCATCGGCCGCGGCCAGCTCGGCGATGGTCTTGCGCGACGCGATCGCCGCCTGGGCCAGGTCGTAGGTGGTGTCGAAGGCGGACAGCAGCTTCAGCGTGTCTCCGCCCGAGACGATGCCGACGCGCCGGTCGCCGGCCTTGGTGCGCAGTTGGATCAGGTTCATATCCGCCTCACAGTCCCGACGCCCAGCCGGCGTCCACGACGAAAGTCTGGCCGGTGCACATGGCGCTGTCGTCCGCCGCCAGCCACAGGGTCATCTGCGCCAGGTGCACGGGCAGCACCTGGTCGGGGATGCACTGCCCCTTCCGGCGCTCCTCATCCGCCTCCGGCGTCAGCCACAGGTCCTTCTGGCGCTGGGTGATGACCCAGCCCGGCATCACGGTGTTGACCCGGATGTGCTGCGGGCCCCAGTCGCGCGCCAGGCCGCGGGTCA
This sequence comes from Inquilinus sp. CA228, assembly GCF_052078665.1. Classification (NCBI taxonomy): domain Bacteria; kingdom Pseudomonadati; phylum Pseudomonadota; class Alphaproteobacteria; order Rhodospirillales; family Rhodospirillaceae; genus Inquilinus; species Inquilinus sp. CA228. Next base: position 36,791 of record NZ_JBQJIK010000049.1, read on the forward strand.
GCCCCTCCACCCCCGCCTTGGCGGAGGTGTAGGCCGGCATGCCGCCCTGCTTCAGCCGCCAGGAGACCGAGCCGAAATTGATGATCGAGCCGCCGCCGGCGTCGCGCATCCCCGGCTGCACCGCCTGGGCGGCGAAGAACTGGTGGCGCAGATTCACCGCCATGCGCTCGTCCCAATAGTCGGGCTCGACCGTCTCCGGCGCGTGGCGCTGGTCGTGCGCGGCGTTGTTGACCAGGATCCGGATGGTCCCGATCGCCTGCTGCGCCTCGGCCACCGCGGCGCGCAGGTCGGCGATGTCGCGCAGGTCGCAGTGCCGGTACTGCGGCGCCTTCAGCCCTTCGGCCTTCAGCCGGTCGACCAGCGCGGTCGACGCCGCATCGTTGATGTCGACGAAGAACACCCGCGCCTGCTGGCGGCAGAAATGCTCGACGATGCTCTCGCCGATGCCGCTGCCGCCGCCGCTGACGAAGACGGGCTTGTCGCGCAGCGACGGATAATTCGCGTATTCGGTCATGATGGTGTCTGCCTGATCGGGCTGTCCGGAATGGAGAAAGCCCGCCCCGGACGGGGCGGGCCGGAAGGGGTCAATGGCTGTCGCGCGGTACGGCGTGGCCGCGGCAGCCGACCAGGAAGTCCAGGTCGGCACCCTTGTCGGCCTGCATCACGTGGCGGACATACAGCTCCTGGTATCCGCCCTTCATGGCCGGCTCCGGCGGCGACCAGCGCTTGCGCCGTTCCGCCAGCTCGGCCTCGGGCACGTCGAGATGCAGCCGCCGGTTGGCGACGTCCAGCTCGATCATGTCGCCGTCCTGCACCAGGGCCAGCGGGCCGCCGGCCGCGGCTTCCGGCGCGGTGTGCAGCACCACGGTGCCGTAGGCGGTGCCGCTCATCCGCGCGTCGGAGATGCGGACCATGTCGCGCACGCCCTTCTTCAGCACCTTCTGCGGCAGCGCCAGGTTGCCGACCTCGGCCATGCCCGGATAGCCCTTCGGGCCGCAGTTCTTCAGCACCATGATGCAGGTCTCGTCGATGTCGAGATCCGGGTCGTCGACGCGCGCCTTGTAGTGCTCGATGGTCTCGAACACCACGGCGCGGCCGCGATGCTGCATCAGCTCCGGCGTCGCGGCGGAGGGCTTCAGCACGGCGCCGTCCGGCGCCAGGTTGCCCTTCAGCACGGTGATGCCGCCCTGCTTGACCAGCGCGTTGTCCCAGGGGCGGATCACCTCCGGGTTCCAGTTGGCGGCGGCCTGGACGTTCTCCCACATGGTCTTGCCGGTGACGGTCGGGGCGTCCTTGAACAGCATGCCGTTCTCGCCCAGCGCCCGGGTCACCGCCGGGATGCCGCCGGCATAGTAGAAGTCCTCCATCAGGAAGCGGCCGGACGGCATCAGGTCGACCAGGGTCGGCACGTCGCGGCCGAACTCGTCCCAGTCCTTCAGGGTGAAGTCGACGCCGGTGCGGCCGGCCAGGGCCAGCAGGTGGATGACGGCGTTGGTCGACCCGCCGATGGCGCCGTTGACGCGCACCGCGTTCAGGAAGGCCTCGCGGGTCAGGATCTTCGAGATGCGCAGATCCTCATGCACCATCTCGACGATGCGGCGGCCGGACATGTGGGCGATGACGTAGCGACGGGCGTCGACCGCCGGGATCGCGGCGCAGCCGGTCAGGCTGGTGCCCAACGCCTCGGCCATCGAGTTCATGGTGCTGGCCGTGCCCATGGTCATGCAGTGCCCGGCGGAGCGCGACTGCGCGGCCTCGGCCTCCATGAACTGCTGCAGGCTCATCACCCCGGCCTTGACGTCGGCGTCGAACTGCCAGACCGCGGTGCCCGAGCCGATGGTGCGGTCCTGGTAGCGGCCGTTCAGCATCGGGCCGCCGGACACGACGATCGCCGGGATGTCGCAGCTGGCCGCGCCCATCAGCAGCGACGGCGTGGTCTTGTCGCAGCCGGTCAGCAGCACGACGCCGTCGATCGGGTTGGCGCGGATCGCCTCCTCGACATCCATCGCCGCCAGGTTGCGGTACAGCATGGCGGTCGGCCGCAGGTTGGTCTCGCCGGTCGAGAACACCGGGAACTCCAGCGGGAAGCCACCCATCTCCCACACGCCGCGCTTCACATGCTCCGCCAGCTTGCGGAAATGGGCGTTGCAGGGGGTGAACTCGGAGAAGGTCTGGCAGATGCCGATCACCGGGCGGCCGTCGAACACATGGTCCGGCAGGCCCTGGTTGCGCATCCAGCTGCGATGGATGAAGCCGTCCTTGTCGTAGTGCCCGAACCAGGCGGAGGAGCGGAGAGGCTTCCGGTTGTTGTTGCTGCTGCCGGCGTCGTCAGCCATCACGAGATCCTTGTGGCTAGGCTGTGGTCAGAGGGTCGGCTTGAAGTGCGGCAGGGCGCGAACCATGTCCCGCGCCGCGTCCTCGAGCAGGATCCGCATCGCCTGGCGCGCCTCCTCCGGCTGCCGCGCCAGGATGGCGTCGCGCACCGCGCGGTGCAGCGGCAGCGACACCTGCAGCGCCCCGGGCTCGTTGTTGGTGATGCGGAAGCTCGACGCCATCGCGGTCTCGATCAGGGCGCCCAGCGGCTGCAGGAACTCGTTGTTCGACGCCGCCAGGATCGACTGGTGGAAGCGCAGGTCGGGCTCGACCGAGGCGTCGCCGTCCGGCGCCGCCTCCATGTCGGCGAAGGCGCGAGTGATCGCCGCCCGCTGGCCGTCATCGCCGCGCTCCGCCGCCATCGCCGCGGCCGCCGGCTCGATGATCTGGCGGATCTCGAACAGGTCCTTGGCCAGGCGCTCCATCGGCTGGGTCGCGAACTGCCAGGCCAGCAGGTCCGGGTCCAGCATGTTCCATTCGCCGCGCGGCCGCACCCTGGTGCCGGTCTTGGGGCGGGATTCGACCAGCCCCTTGGCGGCCAGCACCTTGATCGCCTCGCGCAGCGCGGTGCGGCTGACCGAGAACTGGGTCGACAGGTCGGATTCGTTCGGCAGCACCGTGCCGGGCTGGATGTCGCCGCGCACGATCCGGGTGCCGATGTCGTAGGCGATCTGGCCGTGCAGCGAGCGGCGGGAGAAGGTCTTGCTGCCGCCCTGCGGCTGGTCGGCGGCGCCCGCGGCCTCCGCCGGGCGCCGGCCGCGCCGCAGCACCGGGGTCCCGGCCATCGTCGCGTCCGGATGGGCCGACGCAGCGGCCATCGCGATCGCTCTTCCCCCGATAGGTCTCTCCGGGCCGGACATCTGTTCCCCTTTCCTGCTGCCGGTCAGACGCGGCCGAAGCCGCTCGGGCGCCACAGCGTCCCGGCTCCGCCGTCTTCCATCGGTCCGACGATCTCGCTCCGGTCGATACGCAGGTCGGGGCTGGGCCGGGCAGTCCTGCCACGGGCCATCCGCATGCCGTCCGCTCGAACGACATTCTCTCCGCACTTCTCGACCACGGCCTTTCCCCAACGGCGCGATCTGGCTTGCCGACCGCACTCTTTACTATTCATCATACAAATGGAGTATTGAGCCCTCGGCGGATCGGCGTCAAGCATTGCCGAACATTGCTGACCAGGGCAGCCGCAACGGGAGGATGGAATGACGGTCGAGACGGTGCAATTGCGGGCGGGTGACAGCGGGGCCGACATCGTGCCGGCGATCGGCGGCGGCATCGCCGCCTGGTGGACCGGCTCGGGCCCGGACCGGCGCGACTGGCTGCGCCCGGCCACTGCCGAAGCGCTGGCGGCGGACGATCCGCTCGGCCTCGCCAACTTCCCGCTCACCCCGTTTTCGAACCGGATTCGCGAGGGCCGCTTCCGCTTCCGGGGGCGGGAGGTGGCGCTGCCGCTGAACACGCGTGAGCGGCACCAGCTGCACGGCCATGGCTGGCAGCGGCCCTGGACGGTGCTGGAGCGGTCGGCGACGCGCTGCGTGCTGGTCGACGACTACGCCGCCGATTCCTGGCCCTTCCCGTACCGGGCGCGGCAGGAATTCGAGCTGACCCCGGCCGGCTTCGACCTCGTGCTGTCGGTCGAGAACACCGGCCGCGAGCCGATGCCGGCGGGGCTGGGCCAGCATTTCTACTTCCCGCGCACGCCGCAGACGACGGTGACCGCCGGGATCGAGCGGATGTGGGTCAACGATTCCGAGGTGATGCCGCTGGAACTGGTCGAGCCGCCGCCGGAGAAGGATTTCCGGCGCGGCGTCCGGCCGGAAGCGGTGCGGATGGACAACAACTTCACCGGCTGGGACCGGCGGGCGGTGATCGACTGGCCTGAGCATCGCGCCCGGCTGGTGATGGAAGCCGACGCGCCCTTCGACTTCCTGGTCTGCTACTCGCCGGACGACCCCTATGTCTGCGTCGAGCCGGTGAGCAACGCGACCGACGCCTTCAACCTCGCCGAGTCCGGCCGCACCGACACCGGCATGGCGGTGCTGCAGCCCGGCGACGTGCTGCGCGGCGCGGTCCGGCTGCGGCCTGAGATCATCGCGTAGGTGCGAACCAAACCTACTTCGAAGAATCAGTGTTGAATGGGATCTCGGCCACAAATCTTGGTCGGCTAATTATCTTTCCCGCTTTCTCCGATCCACCGGCGACTCGAAGGTCGCCGAGCCTCCGCGCGCACCTTCCGGAACGCCCGAACACAAGGCTTTCTGCGGCTTTCCGGCGGGTGTAGAGACGCTCCATCCGAACCGCCCCGGTGCCGCCGGCCCCGGGGCGTTCGTCTGAAGGAGACGGCGTCATGACCAAGGTTCTGCTGCTCGGCGGCGGCAAGATCGGCACCTGCATCACCGCCCTGCTGACCGCCACCGGTGACTACCAGCTCACCGTCGGCGACCAGGACCAGGGCATGCTCGACCGGCTCGAGGCCAATGTCGCCAAGCGCCAGCTGCGCTTCGACGACGCGCAGGCGCTGCGCGACGCGGTGTCCGGCCACGACGTGGTGATCTCGGCCGCGCCATTCCACCTGACGCCGCTGATCGCCGAGGCGGCGAAGGACCGCGGCGCCCATTACTTCGACCTGACCGAGGACGTCGAGAGCACCCGCCGGGTCAAGGCTTTGGCCGAGGGCGCGAAGACCGCCTTCACCCCGCAATGCGGCCTGGCGCCGGGCTTCATCTCGATCGTCGGCTACGATCTGGCCAAGCGCTTCGACGAGCTGCACACCGTGCATATGCGCGTCGGCGCCCTGCCGGTCTATCCGTCGAATGCGCTGAAGTACAACCTGACCTGGTCGACCGACGGGCTGATCAATGAGTACTGCAACCCCTGCGAGGCGATCCACGAGGGCGAGCTGCGCGAGGTGCTGCCGCTCGAGGGCATGGAGCACATCTCGCTCGACGGCATCGACTACGAGGCGTTCAACACCTCGGGCGGCCTCGGCACCCTGTGCGAGACGCTGGACGGCAAGGTCAAGTTCCTGAACTACAAGACCGTGCGCTATCCGGGCCACCGCGACATCGTCAAGCTCTTGGTCAACGAGCTGCAGCTGGGGCAGCGCCGCGACATCCTGAAGGACGTGCTCGAGGCCTCGATCCCGATGACCAAGCAGGACGTGGTCCTGATCTTCGTCACCGCCTGGGGCAAGAAGGAAGGCCGGCTGATGCAGGAGACCTACGCCAAGAAGGTCTACGCCAAGGAGATCGCCGGCCAGCTGTGGAGCGCGATCCAGGTCACGACCGCGGCCGGCATCTGCGCCATGGTCGACCTGCAGCGCGCCGGCAAGCTGCCGCAGCAGGGCTTCGTGCGGCAGGAGCAGGCGAACCTGTCCGACGTCCTGGCCAACCGCTTCGGCCAGCACTACGCGTAAGAAGAACCGGGTTTAGGGACGGAAACGGGAAGGGCGCGGCCGAGGCTGCGCCCTTTTCATTTGGCTCAGGGCGTTTGCAGCAATCGGTGCTGCAGCAGGCTCTGCATGTCGCGCCGTCCGTCGACGATGCAATGGACGACCACCGCGTCCTCGCGGACGCGATAGATGATGCGATACGGCTTGTAGTGGGCCTCGCGGAACTGAGCCAGTCCGAGGGCGCGCAATTCCTTCGAGATGTTGCCGCGTGACGGCAGGGTTGTCAGCCGCCGGATCACATCGTTCAGGGATCGGAGGATGCGACGAGCGTTCTCCGCCGAATCGTGATCGGCGATAAAGTCGACAACGCTCTCGAGGTCCCGTTCCGCTTCCCGCAGCACGATGACCGGCAGGGACACCGGGATCAATCCTTGAGGCGGGCCTCGAGGCGGGCTTCCAGGTCGGCAAATACGTCCTCGGCCGGCCGGAACTTGCCCGCTTCATAGTCGCGCTCCCCCAGCGCCAGAATCTTCAGCAACGCCAGCGTTTCCTGGGTCTCTTCATAGCTGTCGATATCCTGCAGCACCGCCTTGGCTTCGCCGTTGACGGTGATGATGAACGGTTCCTGCCCCTCCCTCAGCCCCTGGATGACCTCCGGAGCATGGGCCTTCAGGTAGCTGATCGGCTTCACGCGGTCGGACAGCTTCATGGCGACGAACTCCCGGATCGGTCCGAATAAGGTCTGAATTTAGGCCGAATCCGATCCGCGGTAAAGCCGCCGGCTCACTCCCGCCCCAGCACCCGGTCCACGATCATGGTGGCGAGGCCGCTGGGGGTGAAGGAGGCTTTCACCTTCTTGCGGTCATAGGCGGTATCGACCCAGTCCCAGAAGCCGATCGGCTCGCGCGCATTGGCCTCGGCATAGGCCTCGATGAAACGGTCCAGTAGGCCGGTCGGCGACTTCTTGAAGTGCAGATAGCGCCAGTGCAACTGCTTCAGCGCCTCGGCCGGCGGGATGTTCTCCCGCGTCATCAGGATCAGGGCCGCCACCAGCCCGGCGCGGTCGGAGCCCGACTTGCAATGCACCAGGATCGGGTACTCTGCCCCGTCCAGCGCCCGCTTGATCTGGTGCAGCACGCTGACTTTCGGCGCGTCGCGCGACTTGGTGGTGACGTCGACCAGGGTGATGCCGTGGCGGCGGCAGGCCTCCACCTCGGAGCGGTAGGAACCGCAGTCGCGTGGGCCGCGCAGGTTGATGATGGTGCGGATGCCGTCGCGGGCCATGCCGCGGATCTGGTAGGGCAGGGGCTGGCCCGAGCGCCAGATCCCGGGGGCGATCTCGATCCGGGTGTTGACGAAGGTCCGGAACACGCCGTGGTCGACGATCCAGTTGTCGAACGTGTCGGCCAGGCGGCGGCGGCCTTTTCGGGACGGGTCGGGAACGGCTTCGGTCATGTCCATGGTCGATGCGGCGTCCGGAAAAGCGAAGCCCGGCGGCCGAAGCCGCCGGGCTGTCCGTCATGACGACGGTTGGTCAGTTGCGGTTGCCGAGCAGCCGCAGCAGGAACATGAACAGGTTCAGGAAGTTCAGGTACAGGGTCAGCGCGCCCCAGACCGCGGTCTTGGTCTCGACCTCCTGGCCCAGCCCCTCGGCATACTGCTCCTTCAGCCGCTGGGTGTCGTAGGCGATCAGGCCGGCGAAGATCAGCACGCCGAGCACGCTGATGACGAAGGCCAGGCCGCTCGAGGCCAGGAAGATGTTGACCACGCTGGCGATGATGATGCCGAACAGGCCCATGATCAGGAACGAGCCGAAGGCCGACAGGCTGCGCTTGGTGGTGTAGCCGTACAGGCTCAGCCCCGCGAAGGACGCCGCGGTGATGAAGAACACCCGGACCACGCTCTCGCCGGTATAGGCCATCAGGATCGGCGCCAAGCCGATGCCCTGCAGGGCTACGAACAGCCAGTACAGCGTCTGCAGCGTGGACGCGCTCATCGAGCGGATGCCCATGCTCATCCAGAAGATCAGGCCGATCGGCGCCAGCAGCGCGACCCAGCCCAGCCCGGTCAGGCCGACCTGCCCGAAGGCGTTGGCCGCCAGGAACACGCCGCCGAGCGGCGTGAACATCACCGCCGCGGCGGTGATGCCGCTGACCAGCAGGCCGCCGGCCATGTACCAATAGATCCGCAGCATGTACTGCCGCAGACCCTCGTCGAACGCCGCACGCTCGATGGTGCGCGCGCCGGCGCCCGGTGTTGCGTAACGGCCCTGTGGATCGAAGGCCATCTTGAAGTCCTCTAGGGTGGTGAAAAACCACGCGGCAGATATTGGCAGCGTCGGGCCAACATACAACAGTTGGCGCCTGCGCCGAAGGGCCTCAGGCGTCGCGTGTGGCCGATCCCTCCTTGTCTCCTTTTTGCAGGAGGTGATGGCGGGGAGGCTCAGCGCGCATCTGTCGCCGCGCCGTAGCCGAAGGTCTTGCGGTAGCGCGGGACAAAGAGGTCGCGGCCCTTCAGCGTCGACGTCACGCACGGGCCGACGGCCAGGCCGTGCCGCGTGACCGGCAGAATGCTGGCCCCGGCCTTCGGGCCCAGCGGCACCAGGATCGCCGGCGCGCGCCAAGCCGTGTAGGCGGCCAGGCTCTCGACGGCGCGCCCGGCCATGACCGCCTTCAGCGTCTTCGCCAGCCAGGGCGCCTGCCGCGTGATGGCGACGATGGTCATGGGGTCGCCCGTCTCGGCGGCATCGCCCAAGGCGAAGACGTGGCGCAATCCCGCAGGCCTCAACCATGGATCGAGCCCGAGCCGCCCGGAGGGGGAGAGCTTGGCATGAGCGATCGGCGGGACGACGGGTCGTGCGCCAATGGCCGGGAAGACCAGGTCGGCCTCGACGGTCCGGCCTGCCGCCGTCAGCACGCCGGCGAACGGGCGGTCGGCGGCCTCGAGGCCTTCGACCCGTGCACCCAGGCGAAGCGTCACGCCCCGGGCCGTGAGTTGCTCGGCCAGCGCCGCCGAAAGCCGGCCCGAATAGCCGGGAAGCAGGTTCGGCGAAGACGCCAGCAAGGTCATCGGCTTGCCCGGATAGGCGGCCGCGATTTCGCCGGCCAGTTCCACGCCGACCGCCCCGCCGCCGACGATCGCCACGGACCGCACGGCGCGCAGGGTCTCGTGCGCCGACCGGCTGTCCTGGGCGAAGATCTCGCCCGAGGCAGATTGCGGCTTGAAGGGCCGGCCGTAGGTCGACCCGGTCGCGGCGACGACGATGTCGGCCTCTATCGTCGTCCCGTCGGCCAGCGTCACACGGCCTTCGCTGATGTCGGCGGCCAGCCCCTGGATCACCGATCCCCGGCGAAGCAGGCGGTCATAGGGAATGATCAGTCGGTCCAGCAGGGCCGGTTCGACGACCGCCCGGATGGCCGCGACGTTGTGCACGAAGCGGTCCCGCGGCTCGATCAGCCGCACCTCGGCGACCTCGTCCAGCGCCCGGGCGAGCATCGTCCCCGCATATCCCCCACCCACGATCAGAACCCGTTTCACAGGCTGCATCTCCATCTGCTGACTTTCCGTTCGGAAAGTGCTGTAGAGATGGACTTTCCGTCTGGAAAGTCAATAATCCATCGGATGGCGCAGCCGCGCGAGGAGGACATGGTGAAAGGCGTCGCTATGAACAGCGAGGCGCGCCGGGAAGGCGGCTGCTCGCGGATCTTGGCGGCCGCCCTGGAGGTGTTTGCCACCTTCGGCTTCGAGGGGGCGAGCCTACGGCAGATCGCGGATCGCGCCGGTGTGATGCACCAGCTGGTGGTCTATCACTTCAAGACCAAAGAAGCCCTTTGGCGGGCTGCGCTCGCCTCGATCATGGGCGAAGCCGCCGCGCAGTTCGCCGCCATGCATCCGCGGCTGGCGGGTGAGAGCCCCCAGCAAGCCTTGCGGATCATGGTGCGGGAGCTTGTCCTGTTCACGGCGCGCCGGCCGGAATTCCACCGCATCGTCACCTTCGAGGGGCGGACCGACAATGTGCGAATCCGATGGCTGATCGAAACCCACGTCCGCCCCTATTTCGAATTCTCGACCGGTCTGATCCGCGCCGCCCAGGCCGTCGGGGCGGCGCGGCCCGGCGATCCGGGCCAGCTCCATTACGCGGTCATCGGCCTGGTGACGACGAGCTTCGTCTTCGCTCACGAATATCGCATCATGACCGGTCTGGACCCCTTCGATCCGGTGGAGATCGACAAGGTCAGCGATCTGGCCTGCGACTTCCTGGGGATCCGCGGCGGGGCACTTCGGATGACGCCTCCCGCCGGATGAGCGAAGCGAGGCCTCACTCGTTCCGCAGCAGCGGCGCCGCCTTCTGGCCGAGCGCCACCCAGGTGCCGAGGAAGCCGAAGCCGAGGGTGATGGCGATGCACAGCGCCGCGGTGCCCAGGAGGGTCAGCGGCAGGAAGGTCCAGTCGATCTCCATCACGAAAGTCAGCACGGCCCAGGCGGCGACGCTGCCGAGCGCGCAGGCGATCACGGCGGTCAGCAGGCCCAGCAGGCCGTATTCGATCAGGAAGGCGCGCAGGATATCGCCGCGGGTGGCGCCCAGAACCTTCAGCACCACGGCGTCGTAGATCCGGCGGCGGTGGCCCGCCACCACGGCGCCCGCCAGCACCAGCGCGCCGGCCAGCAGGGTGACGCCGGCGGTCGACCGCACCGCCGTACCGATCTGGGACAGCAGCGCGTTCACCGTCTCCAGCGCATCCCTCAGGCGCACCGTGGTGACGTTGGGGAAGGCCTCGGTCACCGCCTTCTGCAGCGCCATCTCCCCGGCCGGCGGAATCCTGACCGTCGCCAGCCAGGTGTGCGGCGCGGCCGACAGCGGCTTCGGCGACATGATCAGGGTGAAGTTGATGCCCAGCGTGCTCCAGTCGATGTCGCGGATGTTGGCGACCTCGGCCTCGATGTCGCGGCCCAGCACGTTGATCGTCATCCGGTCGCCCGGCTTCAGCCCGAAGGCCTCGGCGACGTCCTTGTAGACCGAGATCCGCGGCGGGCCGTCATAGCCGGCCGGCCACCATTGCCCCTGTAGCAGCTTATCCTTCGGCGGCATCGCCGCGGCGTAGGTGACGCCGCGGTCGCCGCGCAGCCAGCCCGACTTGCTGGGGTCGATCACCGCCTTGTCGGCCGGCACGCCGTTCACCGCCGCGATGCGGCCGCGCAGGCTGGGCACCTCGGCCAGGTCGGCGGCGCCCGGCGTGCCCTGGATCAGGGCGTCGAACTGCCCCTTCTGCGACTTCTGCACGTCGACGAAGAAGAAGGACGGCGCCTGGTCGGGCAGGGTGTCGCGGATCTGGCGGTCCATGTTGCCCTGGATCAGGGCGATCGCCGCCAGCACGGTCAGGCCGAGGCCGAGCGACAGCACGATCTGCGGCGTCGGCGCGCCCGGCCGGTGCAGGTTGGCCAGCGCCAGGCGCAGCCCCGGCCGGCGCGGGCGCGGGGCGCGGCGCGACAGAACCATGACGCCGAGCGCCGTGCCGGTGAACAGCAGGATGGAGGCGACCGCGCCGCCGACGAAGATCGCGGCCAGCTTCGGGTCCGCCGCGGTGGCGACGGCGAGGCCGGCCAGGGCCACGGCGCACAGGCCGGTGGCCGCGACGAAGCGCGGCTCCGGCCGGGCATGGCGCGGCGCCACCCGGTCGCGGAACAGCGCCGCGGCCGGGATGCAGGCGGCGCGGGCCAGCGGCCACAGCGAGAAGGTCAGGCTGGTCAGCAGGCCGAAGCCGGCGGCCAGCAGCAGGGCGCCGGGATAGACCCCGATCCGGGCCTCGACCGGCAGCAGCCCCTGGATCAGCGCGGCGACGGCCGAGGGCGCGACGGCGCCGATGGCGAGGCCGATGGCGATGCCGAGGCCGGACAGCACCAGCACCTGCAGCAGATAGGTCTGGAAGATCAGCCGCCCGGGCGCGCCCAGGCATTTCAGCGTGGCAATGGTGGCCAGCCGCGCGTCCAGCCAGGCGCGCACCGCATTGCCGACCCCGGCGCCGCCGACCAAGAGCGCGGTCAGCCCGACCAGGGTCAGGTACATGGTCAGCTGGTCGATGGTCCGGCGCAGCGACGGCGCCGCGTCGCGGTCGTCGCGCACCCGCCAGTTGGCATCCTGGAATTGATCCTTGAACCCCTCGGCGATCTCGCGCGCGTCGCTGCCGCGCGGCAGCGCCAGGCGGTAGTTGTAGGTCAGCATCGATCCCGGCTGGATCAGGCCGCTGGCGTCCAGCGCGCCGCGGTCGATCATCAGCCGCGGCCCGATGGCGAAGCCGCTGCCGGCCTTGTCCGGCTCGCGCGCGATGGTGCCGCGCAGCTCCACCACCGAATCGCCGACCGCGATCCGGCCGCCGGCCGACAGGCCCAACCGCGCCGCCACCTCCGGGTCGGCCACCGCGCCCCAGACGCCGTCCTGCTGGGCCAGCGCCGCCTGCAGGTCGCCGCCGCCCTCCAGCTCCATCCGGCCATACAGCGGATAGGCGCCGTCGACGGCCTTCAGCTCGACCAGCGTCGTGGCTTCGTCCTGCGGGTTGCGGGCCATGCCGCGGGTCTCGACCACCTCCGACACCCGGCCGGCGGCCTCGAACTGCGCCCGCTCCGCCGCCGTCGCCGCCTGGTACAGGCGGTGCAGCTCAACATCGCCGCCCAGGATCGCCTGGCCGTCCTCGGCGATGCTGCGGCGGATGCCGTCGGCGACCGACTGCACCGCGGCGATGGCGCCGACCCCCAGCGCCAGGCAGGCCAGGAAGATGCGAAAGCCCTTGAGGCCGCCGCGCAGCTCGCGCCGGGCCAGGCGGGCGGCGTTGCGCAAGCTCATTTCAGCCGGGCCAGGGCGGCGGAGTGGGTGAGGCCGACATCGGTGATGCGGCCGTCGACCAGCCGGACGATGCGGTCGCAGCGCGCCGCCAGCGCCGGGTCGTGGGTGATCAGCAGCAGCGTGGCGCCGCGCCGGCGCGACAGGTCGAACATCAGCTCGATCACCTGCCGCCCGGTCTCGCCGTCCAGATTGCCGGTCGGCTCGTCGGCCAGGATCACGTCGGGGTCGGCGGCGAAGGCACGGGCCAGGGCGGTGCGCTGCTGCTCGCCGCCCGACAGCTGGCCGGGATAATGGCTCAGGCGGTGGCCCAGCCCGACGGCGCGCAGCCGCTCCGCCGCCTGCTCGAAGGCGTCGGCCGCGCCCGCGAACTCCAGCGGGATGGCGACGTTCTCCAGCGCCGTCATCGTCGGGATCAGGTGGAAGTTCTGGAACACGATGCCGACATGGTCGCGCCGGAACAGCGCCAAAGCGTCCTCGCTCGCCGTCGACAGCTCGCGTCCGGCGACCTCGACCCGGCCCTGGGTCGGCCGCTCCAGCCCGCCGATCAGCATCATCAGGCTGGACTTGCCGGAGCCGGAGGGGCCGACGATCGACACCACTTCGCCGGCGGCGACCGACAGGTCGATTCCGCGCAGGATGTTGACGGGGCCGGCCGCGCTCGCCAATTCAAGGTGCACATCGGTCAGCCGGATGCTGGGCGGGGCGGCCGTTCCGGCCCCGAAGCCGGCCTGCGGTGCAGGAGTAGTCCCGTCCATGCGTATCCCTCTCGCCCAACTCCGGACAGATGGCGCCGCGCGGCGCCTTTTCAATGCGGCGCTCCTGGCCCTGTGCGCGGCTGTCGCGCTGCCCAGCCTGGCGCAGGCGGGGACGATCCGCATCCTCGCTCTGGGTGACAGCCTGACCGCCGGCTTCGGCCTGGACGAGGCGGATGGCTTCGTGCCGCAGCTCGAGGCGGCGCTGCGGGCGAAGGGCCACGACGTGAGAGTGCTGAACGGCGGCGTCTCCGGCGACACCAGCGCCGGCGGGCTCGACCGGCTGGACTGGGCCCTGGCCGACAAGCCCGACCTCGTCCTCGTCGAGCTCGGCGCCAACGACATGCTGCGCGGCCTCGACCCGGCCTCGACCCGGGCCAATCTCGACAAGATCCTGGCCCGGCTGGACCAGGAGAAGATCCCGACGCTGCTGGCCGGGATGCGGGCCGCGCCCAATCTCGGCCCGGCCTATGCCGCGGCCTTCGACCCGATCTTCCCGGACCTGGCCGAGGCCCATGGCGTGGCGCTGTACCCCTTCTTCCTCGACGGGGTGGCGACGCTGACGGCGCTGAACCAGGCCGACGGCATGCACCCCAACGCCGCGGGCGTGAAGGCGATCGTCGAGCGCATCACCCCCGCGGTGATCGAGCTGATCCGGTCCAGCGGGTTGGCCCGGACGGGGTGACCGCTCAAGGATCGCGGTGGATGGCGTTGTCGATCAGCTCCGCCTGCCGGCGTTTCGTCCCGGTCCAGCGGTCGAGCCGAAGCCGGTCCGTCGCGCTGAGCCACGCGAAGACGGCGGTCATGGCAAATACGAAGCCGAAGATGCCGCGGCTCACGAACGGATAGAGATCCGGCCCGACAAGGTTGAGCAGGGATCGTGCCCAAGGATAGTCGGGCTCTACGCCGAGCACGACGTAGACAAGGCAGGCGACGGCCGCGGCGGCCAGGAGAAGCGTGGTCAGATCGATCGGCGGGCGGCGCATCGGCGTTGGACAGCAGTCGACGGTTCAGCATGGGGCTCGCCGCCCGCGCCGGCAAGACGCCGCCGCATCGCGGTTCCGTTCGGCGGCGTTTCCGGCTATAGCGAAATCGTCCGACCAATCCGCTCCCGGAGCCCCTGATGGAACAGCGTCCGCTCGGCCGCACCGGCCTCGACGTCACCGCGATCTGCCTCGGCACCATGACCTGGGGCACGCAGAACACCGAGGCCGAGGGCCATGCCCAGATGGACTACGCGCTCGACCGCGGCGTCACCTTCTGGGACACGGCCGAGATGTATTCGGTGCCGCCGACGGCCGAGAGCTATGGCCGGACCGAGGAGATCATCGGCAGCTGGTTCGCGACGTCCGGCAAGCGCAACCAGGTGGTGCTGGCCTCCAAGATCGCCGGCCCGGGCGCGCATCTGAGCTATGTCCGCGACGGCAAGCCGCGGCTCGACGCCAAGAACGTCAAGGCCGCGGTCGAGGCCAGCCTGAAGCGGCTGCAGACCGACCGGATCGACCTGTACCAGCTGCATTGGCCGAACCGCTCGGTGAACAGCTTCGGCAGGCTCGGCTACGCCCATGATTCGGCCGAGGATTTCGTCGCGCCGGAGGAGACGCTGGCGGCGCTGGCCGATGAGGTGAAGGCCGGCCGCATCCGCCATGTCGGCCTGTCGAACGAGACGCCCTGGGGCCTGATGCGCTATGTCGAGGCGTCGGACCGGCTGGGCCTGCCGCGCCCGGTCTCGATCCAGAACCCCTACAACCTGCTGAACCGCAGCTTCGAGGTCGGCCTCGCCGAATGCGCCCATCGCGAGGATATCGGGCTGCTCGGTTACGCCCCGCTGGCCGCGGCGACCCTGACCGGCAAGTATCTCGACGGCCAGCTGCCGCCGGGCTCGCGCCGCGCGATCGACCGCCGCAAGTCGCGCTACGACACGCCGAACGCCGAGCCGGCGACCCGGCGCTACATCGCCCTGGCGCGCGAGCATGGGCTGGACCCGGCGCAGATGGCGATCGCCTATGCCCTGTCGCGGCCGTTCATGACCGCGGTAATCATCGGCGCCACCTCGATGGAGCAGCTGCGCACCAACATCGCCGCGGCCGAGGTCACGCTGTCGCCGGAGGTGCTGCAGGGCATCGACGCGATCCACACCGCGTATCCGAGCCCCTGCCCCTGAGGGGGTAACGCTTCCGGCCGTCCATGCAGTTCCGTATAGTCCCCGCATGGATTGGGACGATCTGAAGTTCGCCTTCGCCGTCGCCCGGCACGGTTCGCTCAGCGCCGCGGCGCGGGCGTTGGGCACGACCCAGCCGACGGTCAGCCGGCGGCTGGACGGGCTGGAGCGGCGGATCGGGGTCAAGCTGTTCGAACGCTCGGCCGGCGGCCTGTCGCCGACGCCGCTCTGCGCCGCGCTGGTCGACGGGCTGCAGCGGATGGAGGAGGGGGCGCTGGCGGTCGAGCGCCGGATCGCCGCGCGCGACACCGGCCTGCAGGGCGCGATCACCATCACCAGCCTGGACTGGTTCGGCGACACTGTCGTGGCCCCGATCACGGCGCGGTTCGGCGTGCTGCACCCGCTGGTGGCGATCGAGCTCCTGAACGAGCCGCGCATGTTCAACCTGTCGCGGCGCGAGGCCGACCTGGCGTTCCGCTTCGCCGCCTTCGCCCAGGAGGACCTGATCGAGCGCAAGGTGGCGGAGGTCGGCTACGGCCTCTACGCCACGACCGGCTATCTCGACCGGCACGGCCCACCGGATTTCGCCGCCGGCTGCGCCGGCCATGTCGTGGTCACCATGTATGAGTTCGCCAGCCGGTCGACCCAGGCGGTCTGGCTGCACGGCATCGCGCCCGAGGCGCGGGTGATCTCGCGCACCAGCGGCCTGGGATCGCAGATGGCCGCGGCCGAGACCGGGCTGGCGATGGCCTCGCTGCCGCGGCTGCTGGGCGACGCGCGCCCGGCGCTGCGGCGGATCGAGACGCCGGTGTCCTGCCCGGTGCAGTCGGTGCGGCTGGGGGTGCATGCCGACCTGCGCGACGCGCCGCGCATCCGTGCCTTCATCGACTTCGCCGTGGCCGAGCTGAAGGCCCGGGCGCCGGAGCTCAACCCGCCCTGACCGACTATACGGAATTGTATAGGGTGCATACGGAGCTCGGGAATGGGCGCCGCGCTGGTTCCGGGCCAAATCCCATTCGGCGCCGTGGAACGGGCGCCGGCCTTTCTGGAAGGGGTTCCGATGTCCGACCCGATCCGCATCCTCGGCCTGTCCGGCAGCCTGCGCCGGGCCTCGCTGAACACCGCGCTGCTGCGCGCCGCAAGCGAGCTGCTGCCCGCCGATGCCGCGCTGGAGATCCACCCGCTCGCCGACTTGCCCTTCTTCAACGAGGATGTCGAGGCCGAGGGCCTCCCCGATCCGGTCCAGGCGCTGAAGGCGAAGATCGAGGCGGCCGACGCGCTGCTGCTAGCGGTGCCGGAATACAACTACTCGATCGCGCCGGCGCTGAAGAACGCGCTGGACTGGGCGTCGCGCCCCTATGGCGCCTCGGTGCTGGTCGGCAAGCCGGTCGCCATCCTCGGCGCCTCGGCCGGGATGGGCACGGTGCGGGCGCAGCTGCATCTGCGCGACGTGGCGATCACCACCGGCCTGCATGTGCTGAACCAGCCGGAGATCTTCGTCGGCCGCGCCGCCGGGAAGTTCGACGCGGACCTGCGCCTGACCGATGAGCCGACCCGGGCGATCCTGGCCCGGATGCTGCAGCGCCTGGTGCATTGGACCCGCGCGATCCAGGCCAGCCCGCCGATCCGGGACTCCGCGGCGTGACCGCAGCGCTCGCAGGACCGCAGGCGGCGCCGACCCGCTGGACCGCGGTCGCGGTGGTCGTCGCGTCCGGCGTGGTCGCGGCGCTGCAGGTCGGCAAGGGCGCCATCGCCCTGCCGGCCCTGCGGACCGAATTCGGCCTGAGTCTCGAATCGGCCGGCTGGATCATGTCGGTCTTCGCCCTGCTGGGCGTGGTCGGCGGCATTCCGGCGGGTGCCGCCGTGGCCCGGTTCGGCGACCGCCGGCTGCTGGCGCTCGGCCTCGCCGCCCTGGCCCTAGGCAGCGCCGTCGGCTCGACCGCCGGCAGCTTCCCGCTGCTGCTCGGCACCCGCGTGCTCGAAGGACTCGGCTTCCTGCTGGTCGTGGTCGCGGCGCCGGCGCTGCTGCAGCGCATCGTCGCCGCGCCGGACCGCGACCTCGCCTTCGGCATCTGGAGCGCCTTCATGCCGGGCGGCATGGCGATCGCCCTGCTGCTCGGCGCCGCGCTGGCGGGATGGCGCCCGTTCTGGATCGCCAACGCCGTCCTGGCCGGTGCCTTCGTCCTGCTGGTGCTGTTCGCCGTGCGGGCGCGGGAGCGCGTGCCGGACGGCCTGTCCTGGCGCGAGATCGGCGGCGACGCGGTGCTGACCGCGACCTCGCGCGGCCCGCTGCTGCTGGCCGGCGCCTTCGTGCTGTACAGCCTGCTCTACTTCGCCCTGGCCAGCTTCCTGCCGGTGCTGCTGATGGAGCGGATGGGCGTGGCCGTCGCCGCGGCCGGGGCGCTCAGCGCCGTCGCCGTCGGCGCCAATGTGCTCGGCAACCTGGCCGCCGGCCTGCTGCTCGGGCGCGGCGCCGCCCGCTGGATGCTGATCGCCACGGCGGCCACCGTCATGACCCTGACCGGCATCGCCGTCTTCGCCCTCCCGCTGCCGCCGATGGTGGTGTTCCTGCTCTGCGTCCTGTTCTCCGGCGTCGGCGGGCTGCTGCCGGCCACGGTGCTGGGCGCCGCGGGGCTGGTGGCGCCGAAGCCGGGGCTGGGGCCGATGACGCTCGGCCTGATCATGCAGGGCAGCAATCTCGGCCAGGTGATCGGCCCGGTGGCGGTCGGCGGGGTGGTCGATGCCGCGGGCTGGCCGGCGGCGGCGGTGCCGGTCGCCGTGGCGGGCGTGCTGGCCCTGGTGGTGGCGACGCTGCTGCGGGGCGTGTTCCGGGCCTAGCCGAACAGCGCCCGGTGCTCCCGGAACAGCCCGGCCAGCGCGTCGGCCACCGCCCGCACCCGCGGCACCTCGGCCAAATCGGGGCGGATCAGCAGCCAGATCTCGCGTGGGGGCGGCAGGGCGTCCAGCGCGACCGGCACCAGGCCGGGATCGGGATCGCCCAGGAAGCGCGGCAGCAGTGCGATTCCCCAGCCGGCTCGGGCGGCCGCGGCCTGGGCCATCTGGCTGTCGCAGCGGAAGGCGATGCGGCGGCCGGGATGGCGCCGCGCCAGCCACGCCGCCTCGGACTCGCTTTCCTCGTCGCCGATCAGCGGCGGTGTGCCGCCGGAAGCGGCCTCCGCCGCCACCGCGGGCGCCGCATAGGCGCGATAGGCGATGCTCGCCACCCGCCTGCCGACCAGGGCGCTGTCGGCCGGCCGGCCCAGGCGCAGGGCGATCTCGGCCTCGCGCCGGGCCAGGCTGGTGATCCGGGTCTCCAGCACCAGCTCCAGCTCGATGCCCGGATGGCGCCGGCGCAGCCCGTCCAGCCGGTCGATCAGGAAGCCCAGCGCCAGCGACCGGGCGGTGGTCAGCCGCACCGGCCCGACAGGCCCCTCCTCGGCATGGTCCAGCCGGCGCAGCAGGGCTATTGCCCCGGCCTCCATCGCCTCGGCCTCGGCCAGCACCACGGCCCCGGCCGCGTTCGGGCGGTAGCCGTCGGGGCGGCGGTCGAACAGCGGCCGGCCCAGCGCCCGCTCCAGCCCGTCCAGCCGGCGCGACACGGTGGCGTGGTTCACCCCCAGCGCCCGGGCGGTGGCGGACAGGCTGCCGTGCCGGGCCAGGGCGACGGCATAACGGACATCGTCCCAGTCCAGGGCTGTGCGGTTTCGATCGGGCATGGTGCGGGGATGATAGTCCATGCACAGGCCGTCCGGCAGCTAGAGTCGCCGCATCGACACCCCGCGAGGCCGTGATGACCCTGCTGCGCGCCGCCACCGTCCAGTTCCGGCACCAGGCCGACGACAAGCCCTACAACCTCTCGCGCATCCGCCACTTCACCGCGGCCGCGGCGGCGCAGGGGGTGAAGATCCTGGCCTTTCCGGAGATGTGCATCACCGGCTACTGGCATGTCCGCAACCTCGGCCGCGACGCCATCGCCGCCCTGGCCGAGCCGGTGCCGGACGGGCCGTCGGTGCAGGCGGTGCGCGACCTGGCGGTGGAGCACGGCATGGCGATCGGCGCCGGGCTGGTCGAGGCGGGCGGCGATGGCCGCTTCTATAATTCCTACGCCGTCTGCCTGCCCGACGGGTCGGTGCATTGCCATCGCAAGCTGCACGCTTTCGAAAGCGAGCACATCGCCAGCGGCGACCGCTACACCGTGTTCGACACGCCCTGGGGCGTGCGGCTGGGCGTGCTGATCTGCTGGGACAACAACCTGGTGGAGAATGCCCGGGCCACGGCCCTGCTGGGCGCCGAGATCCTGCTGGCGCCGCACCAGACCGGCGGCTGCGCCTCGCGCAGCCCGCACGCCATGAAGCCGATCGACCCGGCGCTGTGGCACCGGCGGCGCGAGGACCCGGCGGCGATCGAGGCGGAGTTCGCCGGGCCGAACGGCCGCGGCTGGCTGATGCGCTGGCTGCCGGCGCGGGCCCATGACAACGGGATGTTCCTGCTATTCAGCAACGGCGTCGGCGAGGATGACGGCGAGGTGCGCACCGGCAACGCCATGCTGCTGGACCCCTATGGCCGCATCCTGGCCGAGACCGGCGTGGCCGACGACGCCATGGTGGTGGCCGATCTCGACCTCGACCTGCTGCCGCTGGCGACCGGCCGGCGCTGGATCCGCGGAAGGCGGCCGGAGCTGTACGGCCTCTTGACCGAGCGGCAGGGTCATGAGCTCGACCCCCGCCAGGCCCGGTTCTCGCCGGACCCGGTGGTCAGGCGCTGAGGCTAGCCTCCTCCCCGCCGCGCCCGGGCCGGATTGACGCCGTAGCGGATGCGGAAGGCGCGGGCGAGGGCGGAGCCGGAGGCGAAGCCGCAATCGGCGGCGATATCATTGACCGGACGATCGGTGTTTTCCAGCAGGCGCCGGGCCAGGGCCAGGCGCAGCTCGGCGTAATAGGCCTTGGGGCCGGTGCCGAGCGTGGCCCGGAAGCGCTGCAGCAGGGCGCGCGGGCCGATGCCCAGCTCCGCCGCGATCGCCTCGACCGGCAGCGGCGCCTCGATATTCGCTTCCATCAGCCGGATCGCCCGCACCAGCAGCGGGTCCTGCCAGGCCAGGCGGCCGGCCGCGACCATGTGCTGCGGGTCGTGGCCGGGATGCGAGCCCTCGTAGAGGAAGGTGCTGGAGACGGCCAGCGCCAGGCTCAGCCCGTGGTCGCGGCGCAGCAGGTCCAGCATCAGGTCCAGCGTCGGCAGCGCCCCGCCGGCGGTGATGCGGCGGCGGTCGACGACGAAGCGGTCGGGCACGGCGGTGACGGCCGGGAAGCGCTCGGCGAAGTCGCGCAGATCCTCCCAATGCGTGGTGGCGCGGTGGCCGTCCAGCACCCCGGCCAGGGCCAGCACATAGGGCGCCGATTCCAGCCCGGCGATCACCGCGCCGCGCCGGGCCGCCGCCCGCAGGAAGCGGCGCACCCCGGGCGTGGCCCGCGCCTCGGCCTCGTAGCTGGCGACGACGTACAGGTCGTCGGTTTCGCCGGCCGTGGCCATCGCCGCATCGGCCTCCAGCCGCAGGTTGCTGCTGCTGGCGACCGGACTGCCCCCCTCGCTCAACACCGACCAGGCGAACAGCGGCCGTCCGGCCATCCGGTTGGCGGCGCGCAGCGGCTCGATCAGCGCTGCCAGAGTCAGGTTCGAGAAACCGTCGAGGACCAGGATCGCGATCCGACGCGGCGCAGTCATCAAGTCTGATTCCGTATCGTTTCAGTCCGAAACGGTATCGCCCGCCCACCCGGCCCCGCAATAGCCTTCGGGACAGCCAGGGAGGCGAGGATGGATTTCGGGCTCAGCCACGAGCAGCAGCTGGTCGTCGACACGGTGCGCGGCTTCGTCGAGCACGAGCTGCAGCCGCTGGAGCGGGAGGTGGAGCGCACCGGCCATGTGGCGCCGGAGGTCGGCCGCGAGATCCAGCGCAAGGTCCGCGACCTCGGCTTCTACGCCCCCAACATCCCGGAGGAGTTCGGCGGCGGCGACCTCGACCACCTCACCTTCACCCTCTTGGAGCGCGAGCTCGGCCGGGCCTCGATGGCGCTGACGGTGTTCTGGGGCCGACCCTCGAACATCCTCTGCGCCGGCACGCCGGAGCAGCGCGAGCGGTACCTCCTGCCCTGCGTCCGCGGCGAGAAAGTCGACGCGCTGGCGATGACCGAGCCCGATGCCGGCTCCGACCTGCGGGGCATGAGCTGCAGCGCCCGGCGCGACGGCGGCGACTGGGTGATCAACGGCACCAAGCACTTCATCAGCCATGCCGACGTGGCCGATTTCGTCATCCTGTTCGTCGCCACGGGCGAGGATGGCGCCGGGCGCAAGCGTATCTCCTGCCTGCTGGTCGACCGCGACACGCCGGGCTTCGGGATCCATCCCGGCTACAATTCCGTCTCGCATCGCGGCTACCACAATTCGACCCTGACCTTCGACGATTGCCGGGTGCCGGTCGACCAGATGCTGGGCGAGGAGGGGCGGGGCTTCGACCTGGCCAACACCTGGCTGCACGCCACCCGCCTGACCGTGGCGGCGATGTGCGTCGGCCGCGCCCGCCGCGCCTTCGACCTGGCGCTGTCCTATGCCGCCCAGCGCAAGCAGTTCGGCCAGCCGATCGGCCGCTTCCAGGGCACCGGCTTCAAGCTGGCCGACATGATCACCGAGATCGACGCGGCCGACTGGCTGACCCTGTCCGCCGCCTGGCGCATCGACCAGGGCCAGGACGCCAACCGGGCGATCAGCCAGGCCAAGCTCTTCGCCTCGGAGATGCTGGGCCGGGTGACGGATGCGGCGCTGCAGATCCATGGCGGCATGGGGCTGATGGACGATTTGCCGATCGAACGCTTCTGGCGCGACGCGCGGGTGGAGCGGATCTGGGACGGCACCAGCGAAATCCAGCGCCACATCATCGCCCGCGACCTGCTGCGGCCGCTGGGGGCGTGATGACCCGGCGCTTCGACCTGTCCCGCCTGCTGCGGCCGCGCTCGATCGCGGTGATCGGCGGCAAGCCGGCGGCGGAGGTGATCCGGCAGAGCCGGCGCATGGGCTTCGCCGGCGAGATCTGGCCGGTGCATCCGCAGCACGAGACGGTCGAGGGCCTGCCCGCCTTCCGCAGCGTCGCCGAACTGCCGACCGCGCCCGACGCCGTCTTCCTCGGCATCAACCGCCATGCCGTGATCGAGGTCACGGCCGCCCTGGCCGCGCGCGGCGCCGGCGG
This sequence comes from Inquilinus sp. CA228, assembly GCF_052078665.1. Classification (NCBI taxonomy): domain Bacteria; kingdom Pseudomonadati; phylum Pseudomonadota; class Alphaproteobacteria; order Rhodospirillales; family Rhodospirillaceae; genus Inquilinus; species Inquilinus sp. CA228. Next base: position 59,537 of record NZ_JBQJIK010000049.1, read on the forward strand.
CGCGGTCTGCTACGCCTCCGGCTTCGCCGAGACCGGCGGGGAGGGGGCGGATCTGCAGACCCAGCTGGTCGCGGCGGCCGGGGCCATGCCGGTGCTGGGCCCCAACTGCTACGGCGTGATCAACTACCTTGACGGCGCCCTGCTGTGGCCCGACCAGCATGGCGGGCAGCGGGTCGAGCGCGGCGTGGCGCTGGTCACCCAGTCCAGCAACATCGCCATCAACCTGACCATGCAGCGGCGCGGCCTGCCGATCGCCTATGTCGCGACGCTCGGCAACCAGGCGGTGGCCGGCCTGGCCGAGATGGTCGAGGCCTTCCTCGACGACCCGCGCGTCACCGCCATCGGCCTGCACATCGAGGGCCTGGCCGAACCGGCCGCATTGGCCCGGGCGGCGGCACGGGCGCGGCGGCAGGGCGTGCCGATCCTGGCGCTGAAGACCGGCCGGTCGGCGGAAGGGGCGCAGCTGACCCTCAGCCACACCGCCTCCCTCGCCGGGGCCGACGCGGTGACCGACGCCTTCCTGCGCCGCATCGGCGTGGTCCGGGTGCCGTCGCTGCCGGTGCTGCTGGAGGCGCTGAAGCTGCTGCATGTCGCCGGGCCGTTGCCGGGCCGCGACATCGCCTCGATGAGCTGCTCGGGCGGCGAGGCGGCGCTGATCGCCGACGCCGCGCTCGGCACCGGGCTGCGCTTCCGGCCGCTCGATGCGCCGCAGGCAGCCCGAGTGGCGGCGACGGTGTCGGCACTGGTCACGGTGTCGAACCCCTTCGACTACCACACCTTCATCTGGGCCAACGCCCCGGCCATGACCGAGACTTTTTCGGCGATGATGGCGGCGGATTTCGACCTGACGCTGCTGGTGCTGGACCTGCCGCGCGGCGACCGCTGCAGCGACGCCGACTGGGTGCCGTCGCTGGAGGCGCTGGTGGCGGCGTCGCAGCGCACCGGCCGCAAGGCGGCGCTGGTCGCCTCGCTACCCGAGGGGCTGCCGGAGGATCAGGCGCAGCGGCTGGTCGCGGCCGGCGTCGTGCCGCTGCTCGGCATCGACGACGCGCTGGCCGCCATCGCCGCGGCGGCGGAGGCGGGGGACATTCGCGGCGAGACCGATGCGCCGCTGCCGGCGGAGCCGGTGCCGCTGGCGCCGGGCCTGGTCCGCACCCAGTCGGAGTGGGAGGGCAAGCGCCGCCTCGCTGGCCACGGCGTGCCGGTGCCGGAAGGGCGGCTGGTCCGGTCGCCGAACGAGGCCGCGGCGGCCGCCGCGGCGATCGGCTTCCCGGTCGTGCTCAAGGCCACCGGCGCCGACTTGGCGCACAAGACCGAGCTCGGCGCCGTGCGCCTGAACCTGGCCGATGTCGCCGCGGTGCGCGACGCCGCCGCGGCCCTGACCGGACTCGGCGAGGCCTTGCTGGTCGAGCGCATGGTCGGCGGCGCGGTGGCGGAGCTGATCGTCGGCATCGGCCGCGACAAGCTGTTCGGGCTGCATCTCGTGCTCGGCTCCGGCGGCACGCTGGTCGAGCTGGTCGGCGACCGCCGCATCCTGCTGCTGCCGGTCGGGCGGGCGGAGGTCGCGGCGGCGATCCGCTCGCTCAAGGTGGCGGCACTGCTCGACGGTCATCGCGGCCGGCCGCCGGGCGATCTCGATGCCGCGGTCGATGCCGTGCTGGCGGTCCAGGGCTTCGCCCTGGCCGAGGCCGGCCGGCTGGCCGAGCTCGACGTCAACCCGCTGATCGTTACCCCTCACGGCGCCGTGGCCGCCGATGTCCTGCTGCGACTGGTGGAGGAAGCCGATGACCGATGATCCCGTGCGCGTCACCCGCGACGGCGCCGTGCTCGAGGTGGTGCTGGACCGGCCGAAGGCGAACGCGATCGACGCCGCCACCAGCCGCCGCATGGGCGAGGTCTTCGCCGGGTTCCGCGACGACCCGGAGCTCCGCGTCGCCATCGTCACCGGCGGCGGAGACCGCTTCTTCTCCGCCGGCTGGGACCTGAAGGCCGCGGCGGCCGAGGGCATCCGGCCGGACGAGGATTACGGCATCGGCGGCTTCGCCGGGCTGCAGGAGCTGCCGGGCCTGAACAAGCCGGTGATCGCGGCGGTCAACGGCATGGCGGTCGGCGGCGGGTTCGAGCTGGCGCTGTCCGCCGACCTGATCCTGGCGGCCGACCATGTCCGGTTCTCACTGCCCGAGATCAATGCCGGGACGCTCGCCGACGCGGCGACGATCAAGCTGCCGCGCCGCATCCCGTATCACGTGGCGATGGACCTGCTCTACACCGGCCGCTGGATGGAGGCGGCAGAGGCGGCGCGCTGGGGCCTGGTGAACCAAGTGGTGCCGGCGGCGGAGCTGATGGACCGCGCCCGCGCCTTGGCCCGGCACCTGGCCGACGGCCCGCCTCTGGTCTTCGCCGCGATCAAGGAGGTGGCGCGGGAGAGCGAGGCGCTGCCGGTGCAGGCGGCTTTGGCGCGGGTGATGCGCCGCGGCTTCCCGACCGTGGCGACGCTCTATGACAGCGTGGACCAACTGGAAGGCGCCCGCGCCTTCGTCGAGAAGCGCAAGCCGGTGTGGACGGCGCGGAAGCGCACCACCACACCCTCCCCTAGCCAAAGCGTCGGGCCCCTCCCTCTACCCGACGAGAGAGGGAAAAAGTCACGCGCTCCAAA